>JANOCJ010000461.1:0-2481 GCA_031412115.1 Flavobacteriales bacterium | reverse complement strand
TATTGGGCCGCGCAACTACTTGTATGGGGAACCATACTGTTTTCGGGTTCTATATACATCCTTTCTACCCAAACCTTATTTGGCATTAGCCTGCCTAAAATTATTGGTTTAATAACCCCTGTTGGTGGTCTTTTGCTTAGTGCAGGCTGGTTATTATTTATCCTTTCATTCATCACCCAAAAGCAACAAAACTAATGAGCCACCAAGCCTATAAAAACCATTTAAAACAACTGGCAGATGTTAACTATGCCTCGGCTTTACTACAGTGGGACCAAGAAGTGTACATGCCCGAAAAGGGCGGTAGCTACCGCGCATCGCAATTGTCAACACTTTCGGGCCTTGCGCACCAATTGGCTACCGACCCTGCTTTTGAAAAAATTGTAGGCGATTTGGCTAACGACAGCTCATTAACCGAGAAAGAAAAAAGCAATGTTTTGCGCACCCAGCGCGATATTGAGAAGCGCAAAAAATTTACCCGCGAGTTTGTGGAGGAAATGAGCCATGCAGTGTCTGAAGGCTTTGTAGCCTGGCAAGAGGCTAAGCAGAAAAACGATTACAGCATCTTTCAACCCAAGTTGGAAAAACTGCTGGAATTAAAACACCGCGAAGTGGAAATAGCCGGATACGAAGGCCACCCATATAATGCTTTGTTGGACGATTATGAGCCGGGCACAACGGTTGATGATGTAAAGAAGGTGTTTGATGACTTTAAGCCGAAGCTAAAAGCATTGCTGGATAAAATTTTTGCCGCTACACAGCCTGATGATAGCGTGTTTCATAAGCATTATGATAAAGATAAACAATGGGCTTTTGGCATTGGTTTGTTGAAGCAAATGGGCTACGATTTTACCGCCGGAAGGCAGGATATATCTGCACACCCATTTACTATTAGCTTTGGCGCAGGTGATGTGCGCATTACCACCCGCGTAAACGAAACCGATTTGGCCGAAATGATATGGAGCTGCATACACGAAGGTGGCCACGCCTTATATGAGCAAGGCTTGCCTCCGGCAGATTACGGCTTGCCATCAGGCGAGGCGGTATCATTGGCTATACACGAGAGCCAGAGCCGCCTGTGGGAGAATAACGTAGCCCGCAGCCTGCCCTTTTGGCAACACAATTATGCCAAGCTGCAAAGCATTTTTCCTGAGAACCTTAGCGACGTTTCACGTGATACCTTTTACAAGGCCTTTAACCACGTAAAGCCTTCGCTGGTGCGCACTTCGGCCGATGAACTTACGTACCATTTCCATATCATCATCCGCTTTGAACTGGAGTTGGAACTGATAGAGGGCAAGCTTAGCGCCGCCGATTTGCCCGCTGCATGGAACGCTAAATACAAAGAATACCTAGGCATTGATGTGCCATCGGACACGCTGGGCGTGTTGCAAGATGTGCACTGGAGCCACGGCAGCTTTGGCTACTTCTCTACGTACTCGCTGGGTAGCCTATATGCCGCGCAATTTTTTGCGCAAGCGCAGAAAGAAATACCCGGTTTGGAAGAGAGCATTGCCGAAGGCAACACCCAACCATTACTAACCTGGCTGCGCGAAAAAATTCATACCAAGGGCCGCAACACCACATCGCGTAAAGTGTGCGAAGAGGTAACGGGCCAACCCCTAAACGCCGACTTTTTTATGGCCTATGCCGAGAAGAAGTACAGCGGTATTTATGGGTTTTAGTTAAGTCCTAGTTATTAAAAAGGGTAACTGCAATACCCGCTTCAATATAGCCGGGCATTGGTGCTTTGTATGGCGATTGGTCGGCTTTAGCTACAAACAATGGGCCTACGCGCGCAAAAGAGCAACCGGCGTTGCCAAACAGCGTTAGCCTAAAATCGTCTTTGCTATACAGGTGAAGGTGCAGCCCGGCATTACCACTTAAATAAAACCATGGCACATCTTCTTTTCCGCTGTTGCCAAATTGGTAGGGCGGTGCCAAAGCACTGCTGTCGGGGCTATATATTTCGCCAATTATTTTGGCGGGCACCAGCATTGAAAAACCGATGTGTGCGCCTACCACCTTTCCTCCAAATTCAACCTGTACATTAGCATCAAGGTTCGATATTTTAAAGTTGGTGCGGCGGTCTTCAGCCATAATATTATGCCTGCGCCAAGCCATACTAAATGTTACACCCGGGTGCAGTTTTTTGTCGTGATTTACTTTGGTATAACCTAGGCCAACAGAAAACCCAGAGCCGCGCTGAAAGCCACGCCCGCCAATATAGTTTTGGGTACCTATGGCAAAATTTATGGGTTGGTAACCCACCAAAAAACTAAACCCATTCAATGATTGGGCCTGTACTATTACTGCTAACAAAAAAGCCACAAAGCTTAGTATGATTTTCTTTTGCATAGTATTGATTATCTTACACAAAGAAAGCAAAAATTCAATACAATTAGCTTTTGGAGGCGCGTACTTTGCGGTACTTGTTCCAGCCAAATTTTAGGTAGGCCGTTGCACACGATGGCATTGGGGCAG
>JANOCJ010000460.1:0-13999 GCA_031412115.1 Flavobacteriales bacterium | reverse complement strand
GTGTTTATTTAAATTAAACCAGGGGCCTGCGTTATGTACATTTTTAAAACCTTGGGATTTTAAGAGGCTTTTCGCAGAAGCACTTCTCATTCCGGAGGCACAGCAGGTAATAATAGGCTTGTCTTTTTTCAGTTTGCCCATGCCGCTTTGTAGGCTTTGCAACGGAATATTTATCGAACCTTTAATATGCCCACCTTGGTATTCGCCTTTGGTACGCACATCAACAATAACAGCGCCTTTAGCCAACAGTTCGGGCCAGTTGGTTTCGGGGCCTGAAGAGAATAAATTCTTAAAAAATGATAACATAGTTTTTTATATAATGGGTTAATTATATGCGTGGGCATTAACATCAAGCCACGAGCCTCCGTTGGTGCAGGCTATGCCTAGTTGCTTTAAATACATAGTGGCTTGGCCGCTGCGGTTGCCGCTGGCGCAGCATAAAATAAGGGGTTGTGGCATGTTGCGTATTTCATCTACACGGCCGGGTATTTCACTAAGGGGTATGTTGATGCTGCCGGCTACGTGGCCGCCCATAAATTCGCCGGGGCTGCGCACGTCAATTATAGTTGCGTTGCTTTCCATTTGGGGTTTAATTAAGTTGTGCTACTTGTGGTTTATTGTTAAATACCTGCTTGCCGTTGTAGTTAACCTCCCAGGTTACGGGTATGGCTTTTTTAAGCATATGGCTTACGCCGCAGTATTTTTCTTGCGATAGGCTTACCGCGCTCAATGCTGCATCGGGGCTTTCATCATCACTAACAAAATTGTAGGTAAGGTGTATGGCAATATATTCTATAGGCTGTTCGGTGCTTAGCTCGCCGGTAGTTTGCATATCAAATGCCGTTACGGTTTTGCGCTTTTTGGTAAGTATGCTTATAACATCCATACCCGTGCAACCCGAAAGGGCTGTTAGCACCAGCGGTTTGGGTATAGTACCTTTGTGTTCTCCGTCGGCCCTTTCGGGCGCATCCATAACAATGGTATGGCCATTTACCAGGGCATCAAACTGCATTTTGCCTTGCCAGGTGGTGGTTATAGTATGTGCCATGGTTAGTTGGTTTTTTTGCGTGTGCTAATACCAAAAGGCAAATACAGCGGGCAAAAGCTGATAAAGCTGGTAAGCAGAAAAACGGCTGCAAAAATTAGCAGTACAATACCCAATGTGCCATTGATAACATTAGTGAAATACAATGCCGCTATAACTATCGCTATAATTGTACGGATAATGCGGTCGGCTGAACCCATATTTGCTTTCATAGTGTAACTTTTTAGTGTGATTTAACACTGCAAAGTTGCGGCTACAAGAAGGGATGTACAGCTACTTTTGTTACACAAGGGTAATATTGTTGCGGCCCAATAGCACATAGCCGCTTTTTTCCATTTGCTTTAGCAGGCGCGATACTACTACGCGGGCGGTGTTAAGCTCGTTGGCCAGCTGTTCGTGCGTTACGCTAATGGTTTTGCTGTGGGCAAGGTCGGCTTTCTTTTTAACAAGGTCCAGCAGACGCTCGTCCATCTTTTTAAAGGCAATATCGTTTACCACTTCCAGCAGCTCTTCAAAGCGCTTGTGGTATAGGCGAAAGATATAATCCAGCCACTCCGGAAATTCTTTTATCAGCCCCGATACTTTGTCAATAGGTATAAGTAGTATTTCGGTTTCTTCTTCTACAACGGCCTTTATCTTACTGGTTTCGTGGTGCATGCCGCCCAAAAACGACATAATGCAACTTTCTCCCGGTTGTATGTAGTAAAGCAAAATTTCGTGCCCATCTTCTTCGGTGCGCAGCACCTTAATGCTGCCGCTTATAACTATGGGTATTACTTTTATGTATGAGTTTTCATTCAATATCACATCGCCCTCGGCAAAGGTTTTTACTACGCCAAAGCTTTGCAGCCGCTCGCGCATGGCCGGCGACGATTTAAACTCACTAATATTGGCTAATGCTTCCATTTACTATTTGCTTGAAGTAAAGGTAGTTGGAATATTTTTCTTAAAAGAAAAAAGGGCAGCTATAGGCCACCCTTTTTATTCAATATTTCAGTAAGATTATTGCCTTGTCCAGGTAATAACAACGTTGGCAGTTGTGCCACCGCCAAAATCGCTGAAGAGTGTGCCTTTTAAATTGTCCTCATCAACCGATACGTTAGTAAATACAGTAGTATCTGAACTGTTGATAATGGTTAACACCGAGCCATTTAAGGTATAATTGGCCGATGATTGTTGCACATCGGCAGTATCGCATTTAGTTGCGCCTTCATCTTCAATTACCTGGTTGCCCTCTTTAAAAATAAACAGGTTGTCTTGCGTACAAGCCTCATCAAACAACAAGGGGTAAGCGTCGGTGTAGGTGGTGCCGCCAAAAGTAACCGGCGGGGTAAATGTTGCCCCCGTAACCTTCCATGTACCCACAATGCCGTCTTCGCCTTTTTTGCAGGCAATAAAGCTTGTCACAGCAACTACGGCAAGCAAAGTGTAAATAATGTTCTTTTTCATTTTACGTTTTTTTATCCTACAAAAATAGGTGCCCAACTAAGCGGGTCTTTTATTATTGTGTTAAACTTGTTTAGGTAGTGCTGTTAATAACGGAGTGGCCTACAGGTTTGCAAAACCATCGCCCTGGGGGTCAAAAATATATACCTCGCCAAGCCCTTCGGCCACTTCTTGCACATACAAACTATCGTTAAAAAACTCCATGTCGGGGTCGTCCATAGCATGGGTTTCAAAACGGGTAGCGCTTGTTGCAATAGCGCCTTGGTGGGCCGACCCATTGGCATATTCAGCCGCCAGCTCTTCCGACTCCAGCACTACATGCGGCTCATCAGAATAGGTAATATACATTTCCCACATGTTTATAGAGAGGGTAATCTGCCCATTCTCCAGCAATATGATTATTTCACGCTCGTCATCGGCATAAAATTCTTCCAGCGCATTTTTATACGCTTCTATAGTAATATCAGTGGTTTCGGGTAGTAGAATGAGGTAGGAATAATAAGAGAAGCTCATTGTAAGGTTGGTTTGCTAATTATAGTTCTAATGCTTTTTCACTCACCACAATCCCATCCGCATCAGCATAAACAAAATGGCCGGGGTTAAAATCAATTCCTGCAAAATGTATGGTGATGTTTTCTTCGCCTTCGTTCTTTTTTACACTTTTTAAAGGGTGGGTATTAAGGGCTTTTACGCCTAAGGGTAGCTTTGCCATAGCCGCACTATCGCGTATGCAACCGTATACTATAACACCGTTCCAGTTGTTTTTTACCGCCAGTTCGCCCAGCATATCGCCTAGCAGTGCGCAGCGCAGCGAGCCTCCGCCATCAACTACCAATACCTTGCCCTCGCCGTTTTGCTCTAAAGCCGCACGCACAAAGTGGTTATTCTCGAAACATTTTACGGTATGTATTCTTCCAGAGAAATTTTTATTTCTCCCATAATCCTTAAAGCCTATAGGGTCGGCTATTAGTAGGTTATCGGAGTATTTATCGCAAAGGTCGGCGGTGATGATTTCCATACTTGCAAAGAAAAGAAAATAGGAGAGAAATAAAAATGATTTTGCTTACAAAACGTGGAACACCACAGTAAGCTGCAACGTTATAGCAACAGCCAAACACAGCAACCAAAAGTATAGCCATTTCATATTTACCCCGCTGCTTTGTACAGCTTGGTAATAGGCTACAATCATTACCAAAACAGAGGCAATTAATGAGCCCAAAAAGAATGTCGGGCTATTGGTTATTCCGCTTTGGGCAAACAAGGCATAGGGCAACAATATACACGAACCTATTAAACAAACCGTGCCGATGTTTTTTAAAAACACCCAGGTTTTATCGTACAAAAACAATAAGGCTAATACTATTTGCAATGCCCATTTGCCGCCCGCTATTGCGGTTGATAGCAGCATTTGCTCTTTACTAATATATAGCGGGCAAACAGCCACAAATCCCCACGTAATAATGGTGGATAGCGCAAAGTAGAGGATGAATAAAAGTTGGTTTTTGCGTAGGTTGCTCATTGCCTATTTGCTTTTTTCAAAGCTACAGAATATAAAATTCTGTACGGTATTAAAAGGTGTAGTATGGTCTTGTGCAAGGCACTTTGCTTTTTTAAACCCGTTGGTAAATGTAGCTTCCAAGCCCTCTTCGTTATATTGGGTAATATCAAGCCCGCTGCATTTTTTAGGCCCGTTTTCAGAAAATGTAGCCATAACCAAATAGCCTGTAACGGCCTTTGTTACTAGGGCAACATAATTCGCTATTTGTTCAGTATTGGTAAGAAAATGAAAAGCCGCCCTGTCGTGCCATACATCATACGTAGTAGCCGGATTAAAATCGTTTATATCGCTTACAATCCACGTAACTTTTTCGGCTTTGTTTCCCAATCGCGCTTTTGCTTTTTCAATAGCCGCGGCTGATATGTCAAGCACCGTAATATTCTCAAAACCTTCGGTAAGCAAATGGTCAACCAAATTGCTGTCGCCGCCACCAATATCAATAATAGCAGCCGTTTTAGGTAGGTTAAACGAATGGATAAAATCTAACGATGTTTGCGGCACCGCTTGTGTCCAACTTACCTGCTCAGGGCCTTTGGTTTGGTATACGTTCTCCCAGTGTGCTTTATTCTGGCTCATGCTAATACCTAACCACTTTTTGCGTAAATACCTTGCCCGCTTGGTTTACGGTAACAAAATATAAGCCGGGTGTTTCAATATCCAGTTGGGTTTGGGTATCGGTTACTGTTATCATTTTGATAAGCGCACCCAATGCATTGTAAACCGAAATTGTTTTTAATCCACCGGAAGCAAAGCTAAGCGTAAAGCTGCTTGCTGATGGGTTGGGGTAGATAGAGAACTGTTGCTGCGCAGGTATTTCAGCTACACCCGTTGCGAACATATTCATATTATATTGGCGAAAGAACCGCCAAATTTCGCGGCTGGCATTAATATCTTGGTTAGTAACCCCAATAGGAAATAAAGCGCCGGGCCAGGTATGCCCGCCTCCAATTATTTTATACAACTCTACACTGCTGCCAAGGCTGCCGCCCGTGTATACATAATGCTTGGCTGTGCAACCGTCGGTATTGTCAATATCAGGCACATCTGCTGAGTCTACCGTAGTACATTCGTTAAATTCTACCCAATACTTAACCAGTGTATCAATATGGGCAAAGCCCTGCCCTCCCTCGTAAGGCACAGTGCCATCGGCAGTGCCGTGTATTTCCATTACCGGCACAGGGCGCCAAGGCTGGCAAGCATTTAGGTTGGGCGTTATCATAGTACCCGTTACCGATGCTATGGCCGTAATGCGGTTACTAAGGCTACAGGCCAGTTGGTAACTCATAAAACCGCCATTGCTCATGCCCGTGCTATATATACGGTTAGCGTCAATGGTATAATTTGCGCTAATGGTATCAATCAGGGCATTAATAAAGCCAACATCATCAACGTTTGATGCGCCAAAGGTGTTCCAAAAGCGGTTGTTAGTATTGTCGTATGTGCCGTTGGGCAATACCATTATAAAATTAGCCGTATCGGCAATGGTCATAAAGTTGCCATAAAATTGCTGCTGGGTATTGGTTGACGAGTAACCGTGTAGGTTAAAAACCAGCGGCACAGCTGTGTTGGCGTTGTATATGGCGGGAACATAAATAATATAATCGCGCATAATGCCGTTGTGCATAAAGCTGCCATTAATGGTTTGGCTTTGTGCAAATGCCGTTTGTAGTGATAAAAAGCCGCAAAGCAGCAGGGTGTATAATTTTATTTTCATAAACAAATGTGTTGGTGGCAATGTAGCCGTATACAAATGTAGCAAATAGAGGAATAAGTTTTTCTTTTTCCATTGCCGTAGGCTTCTGTTCTTTTATCCGTGATTCAATTGTTTTTTCATTTGTACGAATGAACTTCGTTTGGCTTGACTTGTCTGCCGACGGCCTTACTTTCTTTTTCTGCAAAAGAAAGTAAGCAAAGAAAACTCCCGGCTGCATTTTTCGGCGACCCGCTGCGAGGGCGTTCCGCTAAAATCTGCGAACTTGTTTTCTCCACGCTTTTGCGTGTCGAAACCTTCAAACAGTACAGATTTTTACGCTTCACTTCTCTGCGGGTTCCCCGCCTCAAAACGCTAGGCCGATTTTTTGCTTACGCACAATAATAGGCGTAAGCACATGGGGCCTTCATTTCGAAACGGGCACCTGCAAGGAAAGTGAACGTCATGCCGCATGCATGAAAGCGTGCGCTGTTCGACGTCACGCCTTAGGCGTGACTAGTTTGCACGGTTTAGTGAACGCCCCGTAGCAGGTCGGAGAGAAATGACAGCCCTTGATTTTTTTGATTACTTTTTGATCAAGCAAAAAGTAATGCCGTCGGCAGACATAAAAAGAAAATACACTATCTAACAACCCCCTGTTAACTACTCGGCAAACCCATTGAACAAAACCTACATTTACCGCCCTTTATTTGTAGGGAAGAATATTCTGCCCGTGAACATAGAAGATTTACTACACTATTTTGAAGAGCCGGAAACCATTCCGGTAAAAAACGATATGGTTGACAATATTGCCAACTACGTTAAAACCTTTGAGGAATTGACCGATATGGACATCCGCCAAGGCGTGGTGGCGCTTATTGGCGTTACCGAAAATCGCAACGCTACCGGCTGGGCCAAATACGACGGGGTGGCCGATAACTTTCGCCGCCATTTGTTTAACCTTAAGCGCGGCAACTTTAGGCCTGTGATATTAGATTTGGGCAATTTGAAAAACGGCGAGAGTGTAACCGATACCTATACGGCTATTGCCGATATTGTAGCTACGCTGATTAGTAACGAGATAACCCCGTTTTTCATTGGCGGCAGCCAAGATATTACCTATGCCCACTACCTGGCCTACCAAAAACTAGAGCAAACGGTAAATATTGTAGGCATTGATGCCACATTTGACCTTGGCACCATTAATGACGAGCTAAACTCTGAAACCTATTTGGGCAAAATCATAACCCACCAGCCCAACCACCTGTTTAACTTTAGCAACATAGGCTACCAAACCTATTTTACCGAGCAGGCACAGATAGAGCTGATGGGCAAAATGTTTTTTGATGCTCACCGCCTAGGCGATGTGCGCGTTAAGCCCGAAGAGTGCGAGCCCGTACTACGCAGTGCCGATATTGTGAGTGTAGACATGAGCTGCATACGCAGCAGCGATGCCCGCGCCACCAGCAAACCCACGCCCAACGGCTTTTATGCCGAAGAGGTATGCAAAATAATGCGCTACGCCGGCCTTAGCGAAAAACTGAGCTGTGTAGGCATTTTTGAACTGACCGATGATGAGGACAACGGCCAAACGGCGCATTTAGCGGCCCAAATGGCATGGTTCTTTTTTGAGGGGCACTACAACCGCAAGGCAGAGATGCCACACGCCACATCGCCAAACTATACGGCCTACAACGTAGCCGTGCAAAACAGCGAGCAGCCCATTGTTTTCTTTAAAAGTGCATTGACCGATAAGTGGTGGATGGATGTGCCCTACTCGGTAAGTAAGAAAAACCGCTACGAGCGCCACCATTTTGTGCCCTGCAGCTACAACGACTATATAACCGCCTGCAACAACGAAGTACCCGACCGCTGGTGGCAAGCTTACCAAAAGTTGTTGTAATAGCTTTTAGGGTATAGCGTGTAGCGTGTAGGAACTACCACAATTGCTATAAAAATGTTAATATCTTTTGATTTAGTATGCTACACCCTAACCCCTACACCCTGAACCCTTTACTTTTTCAAAACTTTTTTAAGAGTTTTGAAAAAGTAGCTTATCAACATTTATTTTTGTTAAAAATTTGTTGCAATACAAAAATTAAATACTTTAGCGTCCAAATCTAGTAAAAGAGCCATATTGATTACTACCATGAAGAAACTGTTTACTATCGCCGTATTAGCCTTATCGCTTCAACAAGCTGCAGCCCAACAAGACCCGCAGTTTACCCAGTTTATGTTTAACAAAATTTGGGTTAACCCCGGTGCTGCCGGAGCCAACGACGCTATTTGCGCCAGCTTTTTAGGCCGCAACCAGTGGATGGGCTTTGAAGGCCACCCCACAACGTTTATGTTTAGCGCTGATATGCCTATCAACGCAATCAATAGCGGTGTTGGTTTAACTTTTTACCAAGATAAACTTGGCCAAATAAGCACTACTGCAGTAAAAGCAGCCTATGCTTACCGCCTAAAATTAGGCACCGGCCGCTTAGGCTTAGGTGTTGACTTAGGTTATTTGGGTAAGGCAATAACTGACAATTTAAATCCGTTAACCCCCAACGACCCTGTTGTAAACGCTATGGCTGGCAACAGCGCAGGCAGCTTTGATGTTAGCTTTGGTGCTTTTTACAGCAACCAAAAATTATACTTCGGATTATCAGCTACCCACTTAACAGGCCAAAATTTTAGGTTTAAAGACGGTACTACCTTATCAGAGGCTCAATTAGGCGCCGCACAACACTTTTGGGCACAAGGCGGCTACAACTGGTCATTATCTCCAACATTTGATTTGCGCCCGTCGTTTATAATTAAAACAGACTTTGCTTCGGCACAGGTTGACGTAAACGTTACCGCAGTAATAAACAACCGCTTTTGGGCAGGCTTGTCATACCGCTTGCAAGATGCATTGGCTATTAACGTAGGTGTTGATATTTGGAAAGGCTTACGCTTAGGCTTGGCTTACGATTTAACAACATCTAAAATTAACCAATACTCAAGTGGCTCAGCCGAAATTTACTTAGGCTACTGCTTTAAACTTGATCCACCAACTATTAAAACCAAATACTTTAATAGCCGTAACCTATCTGACAGGTAGAAAAATATTTAATAAACGTAACCCTGGTACATTTATTATAGTATCAGGGTTAATTATTTATAGTAAGCAAGCTGTTGTAGTGTAGTAATACCGCTTATAATTCAATAAAAAGCAGTATTTCAATCAACTATAAAAGCCTTATAAACAGAGTATTGTAGAATATATTTAGACGGATATGCAGAAAATTCGTATAAATTTTACTACATTTGAAACTTATTAACATTTGCGGCGTTGAAAACCGCTAACAAGCAGGCCCAACCTGCGATATAAAAGAAACAAATAAAGGCGTTTATGAAGAAGGTCGTTTTTTTCGGTTTAATTGTAGCCCTGTTCGCATCGTGCGGAAATAACGGCAACGGTTACCTTACCGGAGTTAAAGACCGTAAGAACTGGTTCCAAGAGGACCCGTACGGCATGGTTTACATACCAATGGGCTCATATAACATGGGCGGCAGCGATCAGGATGTTCCCTGGGCGCAAACACAACAAACCAAAACGGTTTCGTTGCCCGCGTATTACATGGACCAAACTGAAATAACAAACAACGAGTACCGCCAGTTTGTTTTTTATGTGCGCGATTCTATAGCATACAAACTATTGGGTGCTGACGATGAAGAGTACTTAACCGTTCAGGATGAGTATGGCGAGGACATTGAAGACCCTACCATTAATTGGAAAAAGAAAATTAAATGGGATGGCGACAATGAGCGTGAAGTTTTGGCTGAGATGTATTTGCCTGAAAACGAGCGTTTTTACCGCCGCAAAGAAATAGATACCCGTAAACTTATATTTAAGTACTACTGGATTGACCTTAAGGAAGCGTCACGTAAATCTACCCGCCCTAAGTATATTAAAGACCGTTCGCAACTTATTCGCGAAGACCAAATTAACGTTTACCCTGATACCCTTTGCTGGGTGCATGATTTCTCATACGCTTATAACGAGCCTATGACCAACATGTACTTTTGGCACCCGGGTTACGACGATTATCCTGTAGTAGGCGTATCGTGGAAACAAGCCACGGCATTTTGCATCTGGCGTACCCAGTTCCGCAACGATTACTTGCACGCTAAAGAATCTCCGTTTGAGCAAAACTACCGCCTTCCAACCGAAAGCGAGTGGGAATATGCAGCCCGCGGCGGCCTAGATTTAAGCCCATACCCTTGGGGTGGCCCTTATATACGTAACAGCAACGGCTGTTTCTTGGGCAACTACAAGCCTATGCGCGGCAACTATATTGACGACGGCGGCTTTCAAACAGTTAAGGCTTACGAGTATAACCCAAACAACTACGGTTTATACTGTATGGCCGGCAACGTAGCCGAATGGACCAGCAATGCTTTTGACGAGAGTGCATATACATACACTCACGACCAGAATACCGATTATACTTACGATGCTAAAGACGAAGAACACTACACTAAAAAGCGTAAGGTTATTCGTGGCGGCTCTTGGAAAGACATTGGTTTCTACCTTCAAACCGGTACCCGTACTTATGAGTACCAAGACACCGCAAAATCGTACATCGGTTTCCGTTGCGTAATTAGCTACATTGGCCGCGACAAAAACGATGATACCCGCACCAAAAGTGGCGACTTGAAATAATTATTAAATTATTAACTGTCGTTATAAGCGTGTCTTAATTTCTAATATTTGCAACTAACTTTTATTACAGTTCAATACAAACACTTAATTAGCTAACTAACTTTAAAAAACACAAAAGAAAATGCAAGGTAAAGCGTGGAAAAATTTCATGGCGAAGCTCTACGGATGGGGAGCAGCAGTTGTAATTGTAGGTGCGTTATTTAAAATTCAACACTGGAAAGGTGCTGATATTATGCTTATTGTTGGCCTTGGTACTGAGGCTGTAATTTTCTTCTTCTCTGCATTTGAAAAGCCACATGAAGATCCGGATTGGTCGTTAGTTTACCCTGAATTAGCAGGTATACACGATGGCGAAGGCCGTGGTAAAGACAAAAAAGCTATTGCTACTAAAGGCGGCGACGCCGTGTCACAAGAGCTTGATAAACTTTTAAGCGAAGCTAAAATTGGCCCTGAATTGGTTGAAAGCCTTGGCGCAGGTATGCGTTCATTAGCTGAAAGCACTTCTAAAATGACCAACATTACCGATGCTACCGTTGCAACTAACGAATACGTAGGTAACATTAAAAGCGCTTCTCAATCAGTTGAGAAATTAGCTCAATCATACTTAAACGCTTCTCAATCGCTTACCAGCGTTGTTGTTAGCAACGACGAAGGCAAATCATACGGCGAGCAATTGGCCGTTATGTCTAAAAAAATGGGCGAACTTAACTCTATTTACGACCTGCAATTGCAAGGTTCTAAACAGTATGTTGAGAGCACAACCCAATACTTTGCAGGTGTTAACTCGTTGATGCAAAACCTTAGCGACTCTGTAGCCGATACTAAACGCTACAAAGACGAAATTGCACAATTAGGCAGCAACCTTGAGGCATTGAACACTGTTTATGGCAACATGTTGTCGGCCATGAACTTCCGCAAATAACCCCTCACTGTTTTTTATATTACTAACCACAAAAATTTAAGAAAAACAGAAAATGGCAGGAGGTAAAGCAACCCCTAGGCAGAAGATGATCAACATGATGTATTTGGTACTAACAGCCCTGTTAGCACTAAACGTATCTAAAGACATCTTAAATTCATTCGTAATTATGAATGATGGCCTTGAAAAAACCAAAGAAAACTTACAACGTCAGTCAGGCGAAATATTTGGCCTGTTAGACAAACAGAATAAAAATCAACCCGGCAAATACGGCAAAGCTTTTGCCGATGCCCAAAAAGTTCAGAAAGACGCAGCAGCATTATTAAAGTATGTTGACGAACTGAAAGTTGAACTGATTAAAGCGGTTGATGGAGCCGAGTCTCCGGCATTGGAAGGCGGCAAAATTACTCTTGCTAAGCTTGACAGTAAAGATAACTATGACGTACCAACCAATATAATGGTAGGTAACGAAACAGCCGGCCCCGGTAAAGCTACAGAGCTAAAAAAGAGACTTGAAAAATTCAGGGCCGATTTACTAGCCATGGTTAAGCCAAACGATAAAAAAGCTATTGATGCCGGTTTTAGTATTGATACTAAAGACCCTGTAGCTGACCCTGATGAGCCTGAAATTACCAAGTGGGAAGAGAAAATTTTTCACCACGCCCCAATGGCTGCTGCAATTGCCCACTTAACAAAAATTCAAACAGACATACGCGATGCTGAAGGCGACATGGTTTCATACCTGTTTAACTCGGTAAGTATGGATGACTTTAAATTTGACCAACTGGTAGGTATTGCCGTGCCTGAGCAAGGCTTTGTATTTAAAGGCGGCCAACAAAAAATTAGCATTTACCTTGGCGCTTATGACTCTAAAGCCAACCCAACCATGATGGTAGGTGGCCAGTCTGTTAAAGTAGAAAACGGTATTGGTGTATTTACACCCGGTACCGGCTCTATTGGCGAGCAAAAAGTGGAGGGTAAAATCTTAATTAAAAAGGCCGATGGCTCAACCCAGGAAGTTCCCTTTAGCACAGCCTATACTGTAGGTGAGCAATTAGGTACCGTATCGCCAACCAAAATGAACGTGTTTTATGTTGGTGTAGATAACCCTATTGACTGTTCAGTAGCGGGTGTTTCTACCAGCGCTATGAACGTTTCGGGCAGTGGTGTTACAGTTACCCGCGTATCGGGTGGCAGCTTTGTTGCTAAGCCAACCGTACCTGCAGGTTCAAAATGTACCGTTACCGTTTCGGCCAAATTGCCCGATGGTAAAACCATTACCGTACCAAAAGAGTTCCGCGTTAAAAATGTACCTGACCCTGTTGCTATGTACATAGGCAACAAAGGCGACAAAAAAATGCCGGCAGCGCAAGCTAAAGTTGGTGCAGGCTTAAACTGTATTTTAGAGAACTTTGCGTTCGATTTAACGTTTAACATTACAAGCTTTAAAGTAGGTGCCAACATTAGCGGTTCAGGCTTTATGGAAGCAGCTTGCAGCGGCCCTGCATTTAACTCAACAGCAAAAGACATTTTAGCCCGTTTAAAACCAGGCACCAAACTGTTTTTTGACGAGATTAAAGCAAGAGGCCCTGATGGCAAACCACGTAGCTTGCAGTCGTTCTTTATCTCAGTTAATTAAGGATATAAAAATTGGTTTATATGAAAGCGATTAAAATAGCAGTATTAGCCACGGTGCTTATAGCAGCAGGGCTAAAAGCTCAGGTGCTCGACAACAAGCCTACCAATGGCTTGATGCAAAAAGAGCATACTCCTAATCGTACGCCTGTACCTTACGCCCAATTGCGCGAGGCCGACCTTATGTACGAAAAGTGGATTTGGCGCACTATTGATGTACGCGAGAAAATAAACCACCCTTTTTATTATCCGCTTGAGCCGGCTAACAACCGTGTAAACCTGCTTAAGGTGGTGTTAGATGCTATTCAGGAAGGTTCTCTTACAGCATACTCAAGCCGCGACGATGAGTTTAGCGTGCCTATGACTAAAGAGGAAGTACTTAGCATTGGCCGTTCGGTTGACAGCACTCAAGTGCCCGACCTTTACAACCCCGACGTAATGCATGATACTGTTATTACCAAAACCCTTAACTCTAAGGATGTGTTGGAATGGCAGTTGAAAGAGATATGGTTTTTCGACAAGCAAAAATCTATCATGGATGTACGTATTATAGGTATTTGCCCTGTGCTTTACCGTTACGACAGCCAAACAGAGGAGTTTAAAGGCAAGCAATACATGTTCTGGATTTATTTCCCCGAGGCTCGCGCCGTATTTGCTAAAAGCGAAGTATTTAACCGCTTTAACGATAGCGAACGCCGCACCTGGGACGACGTATTCTGGAAACGTATGTTTAACAGCTACATTACCAAAGAAACCAACCCATACGACCGTCGTATTGAGGACTACAAAATTGGTATGGATGCCCTTATTGAAGCCGAAGGCATTAAACACAACCTAATTAACATTGAGGTTGACCTTTGGGATTATTAGAATTATCTTATTACTAAATATAAAGGCCCCGTCAAGCAATTGCACGGGGCTTTTTGTTGGGGTTTTTTTACAACTCCCCTCCTGCTGAGGGGAATGAATTTTCCCGCTGAAAGCGGGAGAAGAAAGGGGAGGTGGCTACA
>JANOCJ010000459.1:0-3731 GCA_031412115.1 Flavobacteriales bacterium | reverse complement strand
GTAGGGGCCAATAGGCTTGGGCGCCAAGTTGGTTTTAAGGGTGCGGCTCCGCTCTTCAAAGGTAAAAGCGTCGCGGTCTACAATTAATTTATATACTAACAGGCCAATGCCTATAACCAGTATTACCAGTAATAATCTCCTCATTTATTTTGCTGCACTTTTAGTAGTTGCACACTTTTCAATAGCTTCAACCAAACGGTCAAGGTCGTTTAACGATGTATATACATGAGGCGTAACCCGCACACCCGATATGCTGCCTAATTCCCACACAATGCCAACGGTGTGTATTTTGTAGTTATCAAACAAAAAATTTTCAATCTCTGATGGGGTTTTTCCTTCAATAGAAAACAGCGCTATGGCGCAGGCATACTCGTCTTTAAACGATGTATGGATGGTAACACCTTTAATATCTTTGGCCTTTTTAGTCCAGTAATTTTTAAGGTAACGCAGGCGCTCCTCCTTGCGTTTGCTACCAATGCCGTTATGAAAGTTTAGCGCTACGCCCGTAGCCTGCTCCGTTGGAAAGGAGCGTGTACCCAAGCTTTCAAACTTTTTAATATCGTCGCTATCCGGCTTATCGTTGGGGAACAATGGGTTTATGCCCGCTATTTTACTTTTTTTAATGTACAGCAACCCGTTGCCAAATGGGGCACACAGCCATTTGTGCAGGCTGGTGCCGTAGTATTCGCCACCCAGTTCGGGTATTTTATAATCAATGTGGGCAAAGCTGTGTGCCCCGTCAACTACACATTCTATATTAGGGTTTTTATTTTTACAGGCGCTGCCAATTTTCATGGCAGGCATTATCTGCCCAACCCAGTTTATAATGTGGGTAATGTGTACAATACGCGTTTTGTTGGTAACCAAATTGGCATACGCATCAGCAATCTCATTATCGTTTTCCATGGGCAATTTCAAATCAACCCATACCAACTTAATGCCATCGCGCTTTTCGCGCAGCCTCCAGGCATTAATCATGTTGGGGTAATCTTGCTTGGTAAGAATTACTTCGTCGCCTTTTTGCAAAGGCAAACCCATAATAATAGTTCCTAACGCCTCAGTTGCATTACGGTTAAAAGCAATCTCCTCGGGTAAACAACCCGCCAGTTCCGCCATCTTTTGGCGCATCCCCTCGCGGCCTTTATCCAATATGCGCCACATGTAATAGGTGGGGCCTTCGTTGCACATGCGGTTGTAGCTCTCAAACGTTTCCTGCACAATTTTAGGCTGTGGGCTTACCCCGCCGTTATTCAGGTTTATAATGTTTGGAGATACCGTGTAGCTGTTGCGTATGTAGTACCAAAAATCCTCATCGCTGGCCAACTGCGCGGCACCCATGCCGTCAACCTCTTTTTGTTTAAGGGCAAAAGCGGCAGCTTCGGTTGGGTTTACCCATTGTGCCAGTGTTAGGCCTGCGGTTAGCGCGCCCATCTGTTGAACAAATTTTCTGCGGTTTGTTGCCATGGTTTTTTGTTTGATACAGAGAGTGAAGCAAAGTACAAAAGAATTAGCGAATTAGCCAATAAGCAAATTAGCGAATGAAATTTTTTTCTTTTGTGTTTTCTATTTCATTGTTCTCTGTTCATTGTTCTCTGTTAACTTTGTTGCCTTGGTATTTAGTAGCCTCATATTTCTGTTTTATTTCTTCCCCGTGTTTTTCGGGGTGTACTATTTATTGCCCCATAAGTTTAAAAACGCCTTTATTGTTTTAGCCAGTGTAGCCTTTTATTTTTGGGGTGCGCCTAAGTATTTAATCATCCTTGCCTTCTCCATTTTGTTCGATTTTTTTGTTGCCAAACAAATAGCCAAGCAGCAGGGAAGGAGCCGCAAACTATGGCTGGCATTCTCTGTTAGCGTAAATGTTGGCTTGTTGCTTTACTTTAAATACGCCAATTTTTTTATTGAGAATGTAAACGCATCGCTTACCGGTATAGGGGTTGAGAATGTTAAATGGGTAGCCGTAGCGCTGCCTATCGGCATATCGTTTTTTACTTTTCACGAGTTGAGTTACGTGATAGATGTATACCGTGGCGTTAAAAAACCAATGAAAAGCTTGGTTGATTATGCCCTTTACATCCTTCTGTTTCCGCAGCTTATAGCAGGCCCTATTGTTAGGTTTAATGAAATATCTGACCAGATAATTGACCGCCGTAACGAAGAAAATATCGACAATAAACTGCTTGGGCTTTTTCGTTTTATTATTGGTTTAGCTAAGAAGGTTATTATAGCCAACAGCATGGCCACTGTGGCTAATTTAATGTTTGATGCCGGTACTGCAAACCTATCTACCACCCAAGCGTGGATTGGTGCGTTGGCCTATACCTTCCAAATTTATTTCGACTTTTCGGGTTATTCCGATATGGCTATTGGTATGGCGCGGATGATGGGCTTTAAGTTTCCGGAGAATTTTAACAACCCCTATATAGCCCAAAGCATTACCGACTTTTGGCGCCGCTGGCATATGACGCTTAGCCGCTGGATGCGTGACTATTTGTATATCCCGCTAGGTGGCAACCGCGTATCAACCGCACGTATGTATTTCAATCTGTGGCTGGTGTTTATCATATCAGGTTTTTGGCATGGTGCCGAGTGGAATTTTTTAATTTGGGGCTGCTACCACGGCTTGTTTTTAGTGTTTGATAAATTATTTCTGGTAAAGCTAACAGCCCATATAGGAAAGCTTCCACGCATTGTACTCACCTTTTTTTTAGTAGTTATTGGCTGGGTATTTTTTAGGGCGGCTGATTTAACTGCCGCACTGGATTACCTGAACGTAATGTTTAGTGTACATTCCGGAACGGTTAATTTCGTTGCCTCGCGCGAGTTTATAACGCTAAGCATTGTTGCTATATTCTTTTCCTTTTTTGGTGGCTTTATTGCTATTGAAAAATGGCAGGTTAATTATTTAGAGAACCCCAAGCAGGGCTTTGCATTAATCAGTTCATCGGCCATAATGCTGTTTTTGTTACTTATTTCCCTTGGCGGATTGGCCGCCTCAGGCTTTAACCCTTTTATCTATTTCAGGTTTTAGCTATGTGGATGAAAAGGCTCATATTCTTCAGTTTTTACTTGGTGTTTGCACTGGCAATAATTTGCAGTGCAATTGGCTACACTACCCCACGGTTAGAGGGCGATTTTTCATTAGCCGGAGAACCTGCATTTAGCAAGAAAACATTTTTAGATGCGCAGTACCAAGATGAATATGCAGAATTTATCCGCACACATAACCCATTGTATACCGAACTTATAAGGGTAAATAACCAATTCCGTTTTTCATTTTTTTATACCATGCCCGGCGGTGGCGTTGTTGAAAGTAAAGATGGGGTATTGATGGTTGAAGGCCATATTAACAACTACTATGGCGATGATTTTATGGGCAAATCAACATGGAACTATTACATGCACATGCTTGATTTTGTTAGCGATACGCTGAAAAAGCTAAACAAGCCTATGGTGTATATGTATGTTGGCGGCAAGCCGCGTGTAATGGATGAATATATTCCTGTAGCATACCGTAAGCCAATGCCCGATTCATCAAATTATAAATTATATACGCAGCATTTAATTAATGATAAACGCATTAAATTTATTGACCTAGCTGCCTATTATTTAAGCATAAAAGATACGTGTAAAATAGAATTGTACCCCAAGCATAGCATCCATTGGTCTATGTACAGTGTATATTTAGCTACCGATACGTTGGCAAAAAGCATTAACCGGTTGTTGCCGCA
>JANOCJ010000458.1:0-3074 GCA_031412115.1 Flavobacteriales bacterium | reverse complement strand
AAGGGTAGGCTATGTGCCATAGCTTAAGCATAAACTCATTTTCTTTAGCCAGTTTTTTTAGGCGGAGGTGTTCTTTATAAAACTTCTCCATGTACTTAAGGTCTTCGTCTATTTTATTTTCGGTAAGGTAGCTGTCGTAGGGTTTTAGGGCGGCTTTAAAGTCTTTGTTTTTGCCTTCTTTCAGGGCTATGGTAAGGCGCGTTTTATCTACCGTTGTAAACTCTTTTACGGTAAAGTACATTTGCTCCCCTTTCCAGGCTACACCAATGGCTACGGCTGTTTTATTTTTAGGCATATACATGCGTTTATCTACGTTTGTGCCGGTATAAAAAAGCTCGTTATCGCCGGTGTTTAGGCGCACTAAACTTTTTATGCTGGTAAAAATTATGTAGGTATAGGTGCGGTCGTAGTTTTTGCCGCCTTCAACGGTTATTTCGGTGTTTTGGTAGTCCCATTCTTTTGCTGCCGTGCCAATATCAATATTAAGCCAGCCGGTTGTTGTAGCTACAAAGCCATAGGTTTCCATGCGGTATTTTTCGCGCTTTACCAATAGGCCTTTGTATTCTTCTTTCACCACCTCAAAATCGTCGGTAGCTTTTTGCAACTGGGCTTGGTATTTATCGCGGGCGGTATCCAACTCTGCTTTGTTTTCGGCCAGTTTTTTATCGTAAAAACCGTTTAGCAATGCGGCGTGCTTGTTGGCATTTTTAACCTTGCCGTGGCGCTGGTTTTTAAAGGCTATAAAATCACCTTCAAACTCCGTACCGCGTAGCTTAAGAGCTGCCATGCTATCAACCTCGTACAGATTTTTGTCAAGGTTATTTATATAATCGTTTATAATGCCCTTGCGGCAGGTTTTAAATATTACCTGCAGGCGGGCCTCAAACTCACGCGTTGCAATAAAGGTGTTTTTGTATTGGGGCGATTTTAAGGTTTTAATAATGGCAGGATCAATGCCGCATTCTATGGGTTTGCTATGCTCTGATGCTACTGTGTCATAGCCATGGCCTGTATACGCATTATCGTTAGTAGTTATAGTTGTAGATTGGTCAAACAAAGGCTCGTTAGGAATATCCCAAGCAGCAGGCACATAGGTATAAAACTCCCATTGCGAGCGGCCCGAAAGGCAGTAGTATAGGCTATCAACCAGCTTTTCGGTTGCTTTTTTATGTTTCCTAAAAGGCATTCCTTTTTCTACCTCCAAAGCAAAACCTTTGGGCAGAAAATCCAGTTTATCCAGACTAACCGTAACCAGGCAATTCTCTAGCTTTTTAGGGTCTTTCCAATTCATATTGCCCAGCGAGTCGCGGGTGCCGGTATAGAGCATCATGCCGGGCTTTTTGCGCGGTGTGGGCATCTCTATATACAACGGGTTGTTTTTATTAATGGTCAATTGCTCGCCGTTGGCAGTAGCATTTATATAAATCATGCCGTCGGTTTCCAGCAGCTTACCGTCGGCCGTGGTGGTTAGGTTAGATAATAGCATCTCATCCAATGCCAATGCCTCGGCCAACTCCACCTTTACATCGCCCTCAACCAAATTGCCTTTGCTGTTTACAAAGCAGCCTTTGGGCATAACTATTACGGTGCCACTTTTGCCCTGCACAACATTGTCTTGCTTAGTGTTTACGGTAAACTCCTCCGACGGAACGATGCTGTTTTTAAAAGGGTCGGTAGCGGCCAATTTTTGTGTTGGAGCAACGGGGCCAGTGCTATCGGTTGAATTTCCGCCGCAGGCCATAAGTGCCATTGCCAGCAGGGCAAAACTATACTTAATAAGTACGTTCATTATCAATGGTTTGTTAGGTAGCATTTATTATGATTCAAAGATGCAGATTGAAATTGATTTCCATATGGGTGGAAAAAATAATAGTTGGCCGTGCTTACGCCAATAAGTGAAGAAAAGAACGTAATTTAGCTACCGAACCAGCCTAAATGGAGACAAAAGCATCAACTAACACACTATTGTCAATTAAATTTGCCCAAGTACTTTGATATTCCAAATAGTTTTGTACTTTTGCAATCCGTTTTTAAAAATACCCCCATTACAATGGAACTTCTGAACTACGTAAATAACAAAATTAAAGCCGAACGTGCTTTACCAGCTTTTAAAGCCGGCGATACTGTAACTGTCCACTTTAAAATTAAAGAGGGCGATAAAGAGCGTATCCAATTATTTCAAGGTGTTGTATTACAACGCCGTGGCAGTGGTGCAACTGCAACCTTTACCGTTCGTAAAATATCGGGCAACGTAGGTGTAGAACGTATCTTCCCAGCCGATTCGCCATTTATTGATAAAATTGAAGTAAACAAACGCGGTGCCGTTCGTCGTGCACGTATATTTTACTTGCGTGCCCTTAAAGGCAAAAGCGCTCGTATTAAAGAGCGTATGGGCACCAGCGCTGCTGCACTTGCCGGTGGCAAAGGCAAAGGCAAAAAAGAAACTGCCGCTACTGCATAAGTTAGTTATAATACTATATAGGAAATCCCTATTCGCCTTGGCGGATGGGGATTTTTGTTTGATGCCATCTTTTGTCCTGCCGGTAGCCTTACTTTCTTTTACCGCAAAAGAAAGTAAGCAAAGAAAGCTCCCGGCTGCATTTTTCGGCGACCCGTTACGAGGGCGTTACGCTAAACCGCGCAAACTTGTTCGCCTACAGCGAACTTCAAACAGCGCGCACTTTCCCAACAAGTTGGGACGCTTCACTTCTCTGCGGGTTCCCCGCCTCAAAACGCTAGGCCGGTTTGTTGCATACGCAAAATTAGTAACTGGCAACAGGGAACTGGGAACTGACAACTAAATACCTACTTTTGCCCCTATGTTAAACCTAAGGAAATACGAAAACTTTCATATACTGCTTTGGCTGGCTAAAGATACCTGCTGGTGTGCCGACTTTAAAACCCTGGGGCTGATAATGGTGGTGCCTACCTTTTTGGCCGCCATACATATTAGCTGGCTTAGCCGTAAAGAACTAACCGATTTTATACACAACCTATCAGTAACCAGTTGGATTATTGCAAACGGTATTTGGATGATAGGCGAATTTTATTTTAAAGACAGCCTTCGCCCCTAT
>JANOCJ010000457.1:0-1959 GCA_031412115.1 Flavobacteriales bacterium | reverse complement strand
AAGATGCCTGTAAAAAATTATAGCAGCGATGTAGAGGCGGTTGACGCGCTAAAACTGAAGTATACCGAACTAACCGCCGAAATAGGTAAAGTAATTGTAGGCCAAAATGAGGTTGTAAAAGACGTATTAGTTTCTATTTTTAGCCGTGGCCATTGCCTGTTGGTTGGTGTACCGGGTTTGGCTAAAACCTTGCTGGTAAACACTGTTGCTCAGGTTTTAGGGTTAGATTATAACCGCGTGCAGTTTACTCCCGACTTGATGCCGAGTGACATTATTGGCTCTGAAATATTAGATGAAACCCGCAATTTTCGTTTTGTAAAAGGCCCTTTGTTTGCCAACATTATTTTGGCCGACGAGATTAACCGTACCCCGCCCAAAACACAATCGGCCCTATTAGAGGCCATGCAGGAACGCGCCGTTACCGCCGGTGGTAAACGCTACCTGTTGGGCAACCCGTTTTTTGTATTGGCAACCCAAAACCCTATAGAGCAGGAGGGAACATACCCTTTGCCCGAGGCCCAGCTAGACCGTTTTATGTTTAGCGTGTTGCTTACCTACCCATCGTTTAAAGATGAGTTGCAGGTAGTAAAAAACACTACATCTGACCATAAAGTACAGCTAAATAAAATACTTACTTCTGAAGAGATTGTTGGCTTTCAGGAATTGATACTACGTATACCCGTAACCGATAATGTACTGGATTATGCAGTGCGTTTAGCAGCAAAATCGCGCCCGGGAACAGATTTGGCTACCGATGTAGTGAACAAATACATTGGTTGGGGCGCAGGCCCACGCGCATCGCAATTTTTGGTACTGGGTGCCAAATGCCATGCCGCAATACACGGTAAGTACGCACCCGATATTGAAGATGTACGCGCGGTAGCGCCGGGCATCCTTCGCCACCGTATTGTTACCAACTATAAGGCCGAAGCTGATGGTGTAACTGTTGATAGCATCATTAATCAGTTGATGAATTAGCTAGTAAGGTGAAAAAATTAACCCCATTGTATACATCCCTCTCTCTGTCTAAGGTGGAGGGATTTTTTTTGTGGGTGACATTGATATTATTTATTACATCAACAGCATCTGCCCAAACCCGCTACCGCGTTTACTTTAAAAACAAGCAAACTACTTTTAACCCTTACAGCTATTTTGATACTAAGGCCATTAACCGTCGCCTATCGCATAACCTGTCGTTGGCTGATAGTTCCGATTTTCCGGTTAATCCGAAGTATGTAAATACCGTTACTAACCTAGGCGATAGTGTTGGCATGGTTAGCCGCTGGTTTAATTTTATGACGGTATATACCAGCGATGAAAGGGCCGAAGAGATTAAGCAACTGGCATTTGTAGCGCGGGTTGATAAAATGGAA
The DNA here is from genome assembly GCA_031412115.1 of Flavobacteriales bacterium. GTDB lineage: Bacteria > Bacteroidota > Bacteroidia > CAMBQF01 > CAMBQF01 > CAMBQF01. The sequence goes on along the minus strand of JANOCJ010000457.1, from coordinate 586 downwards.
TGGCAGTATTATCCTTTACTGCACTTGCCAAACCCGGCAACTGCGGCATATGTTAGCAATAACCCTATTGCATGGGAGCCGCTTGATTCTTTTATAAAACCGGCTAACGCCAAGCTGTTGCATTTGCAAATTGATATGATGCAGGGCAGGGAATTTATTACTGGCGGCCTCAATGGCAAAGGGGTGCGCATAGCCATATTTGATGCCGGTTTTCCTAATGTAAATACGGCTAACGTGTTTGAAGAAATTGTGAGAGAAAATCGCATAATCGGCACCTATAATTTTGGCCGTAAAAACGATTTTGTTTATAGCTACAATTCTCATGGGGCAATGGTTATGGCTTGTATTGGCGGCAAAATAAAAGGCCGCAATATTGGCTTGGCTACCGCTGCCGAGTTTTTGTTGGCTATAACCGAAAACCCATCGTTTGAGGTCAATTCGGCGCTGTTATCGCGGTCACAAGTCTTCACGCTCGAATCGCTGTCCCCGGACGACATGCGCGAGGTCATCCGGCGCGGCGCGAACGCTTTGGGCATCACCGTGGATGAAGACGCCACAGATTTTCTCGCCAATTACGCCAATGGCG
>JANOCJ010000456.1:0-10870 GCA_031412115.1 Flavobacteriales bacterium | reverse complement strand
AGCAAAAAGGCTTAGACTAGCCTTCTGTCATGCCATTAAAGGCATCAGTTATATGTTCTAATTTATAGGTGTTGTTCTTATTTTTGATAACGGCAATAATATCAAAACGGCTTTCGTTTTCAATACCTCTGTCGTTAATATAAAAATCGGCGGCTTCAATCAGCATTTTTCGCTTGCGTGTGGTAACGGTTTCAATGGGGTTTTCGTGTATCTCGCCTGTGCGTGTTTTTACTTCTACAAACACAATAAATTCCCCATCTTCGGCAATAATATCAATCTCGGCCTTGCCAACTAAATAATTGGTTAAGCGTATTCTATAGCCTATTTTTTGCAGGTGGGCAACGGCCATTTCTTCGCCTATTTTACCCAGTTCGTTATGCTTTGCCATAGGTTATTTATTACTGCGGCATTTGTCAGAACAGTACTTTACTTCATCCCAATTCTTTTCCCATTTTTTTCTCCAAACAAAAGGCTTGCCGCACGTAGCACATATTTTGGCGGGTAGGTTTTCTTTTTTTACACCTTTCATCTACCAGGGGTTATTAAAATATTCAACCGTGTAGGTTTGGTTTACTTTTAAAAAAGTACTGTTTACAGTGGGCATTTTCTTAGTAAATAATTTACGTAGGTAACCTATTGGCACAATCATAAACCAAAACAATAAACTCATTAAAATAAATGAGTTTATTTTACCTAAAACAGTTGCCAAAGCATACCAACCTTTGGCTAATTGCACAGCAAAAAAGGGCAGTAAAACAGCTAACCCAACAACGGTTAACCCAACATAAACAGCCCATTCTACATGCCATACCAAACGCAATAGCATAAACAAAATGCCAATGGCTGCAATTGCGCTGTATGTTTTTGAGGGTTTCAAATTTTAATCTTGCTTTTATTTAAAGCCCCTTCTCTATCGGAGAGGGGGTTGAGGTGAGGCTACTAAAACGCCCTGCTAACGCCCAATACCCAGCGGAATTGGAAGTTATTATTATCCAGTTCAGGTTTTTTGCTCAACCAAAAAGGCATATCAAAACGCACCGTTAATGGTTTGGTTTGATATAATTTACCCCAACGTTTTATTGTTAATGCAACACCTAAACCGGCGTCGGCTAAAAACTGTGCATTAACCTTTGTAATATTTGATGTTTGGGCAATGGCGCTAATAGTAGTTTTGTTGTTTACAGCCAATCCGGCATCAACAAAAAGGTAAGTATTGATTTTAAAATAATCAGAAATTTTCTTTGGTTTCCATTTCACCAAACGATCAAACTCAACTTCTATATTGCCCGAAACACCCGATTGGGTATAGGGTGTTTTTACGCCATACGGCGCCCAATAGGGCTGCAAATACGTAGTCATACCATTGTAACCGGCATAGCCGCGCAAGTTCATACCGCCACCATGTTGAAAATGGTTAGTACTTAAACCATAGGTAGCCCATTCAACCGGAATAAAGCCACGGGCGCGGGTATATTTATTCTCCATCATTTGCTCGGGGTTAGCCCCTGCAAGGTACAAAGCACTCTCAAGCGGGGTATTTGGCCCCATGCCCAACTGTGCAAACAATCGGGTTTTAAATTCAAATTTGCCTACCGTTTTTTGGTTTAGGGCCGTAACAGTAAGTTGCGTGTAGTTATAGTCTGAAAGTGCTGATGTGCGTAGGTTTACGTTGATAGAACCGTTGCCACCTATGTAGCCATATTTATGCTCAACGCCAACGTTTACGGTATTGTTCAAGCCACTAGTGCCCCAATAATTGCGAGACAGCAAATAATTCAACCCAATATTTGGGCGGTACATGGCTTTAAAGTACCCGTAAAACTTTGTATTTGCTTTGCGTGTATATTGCTCTATCCCTATTTGGGCCATAGCCAACCCATCTAAATAACGGGCGCCTACGTTCCACGACAGGCCTTTGTTTACACGGTCTAGCGCATCTTTATAATTTACACGAAAGTTAAACCTATCCCAGTTTGAGCGGCCGCTGTAATTGTAACCATTAACATCGGTTAATAGGCCATTGCCTTTAGTCCAGGTACTTATCCAAATGGTATAATCAAACACATGGCGAGTGTTTAAATAGCTGCCGTTTGAGTGTATTCCCACTTTTAAAAAGTCGTACGCATTGCCCCAAATTTCAGGCCTATAGTAATTTTCCTTGTAGCGCTTATTAGGCATATTAGGTATTTGCGCATCAAAATAGCTTTTGGTGTTTTTAATTTTTCCGGCGTAGTTATCAGGTTGATAATTATCGGCCAGTCGGTCCGATGGGTCAATCTGTACAGACTTAATACCTCCGGGAATGGTAACTGTAGCGGTATATTCAGGGTTAATTTTATCCCAGCCATACCATTTTGGCAGCACTGTAGCATTTGTTTCTTTTTGAAACCATGTGTTAGGAATGTAGAAATCATATGTCTTTCCATCCTTCGCCGTTACCCTAAAATCAATAGGCATCTGCATTTTGCCTTTCCGTTTAAAGGTGATGTTGTATACATCGGCAGAGTCCTTTTTAATGCAACCAACTTTGTAATCAATGGTTTTTGATGTTTCCATCCATTGGTCAAAAAACCAGGTTAAATCGGTATGCGTATATTCAGTAATCGCATCGCGGAAATCTTCCGTATACGGATGTGCAATTTTCCATTTATTAAAATAGTGGCTCATAGCACCTTGAAATAAAGAATCGCCCAATACATATTGCAAATTATACAACATAGTAGCCGTTTTAAAATACACGTTGCGGTAGCCGCCACCGTGGGCCAAAGCGCCATTAAAATCGTCGGAGTGTGTGTTTAATGTACTCTCGTCTTGCTTGGCTGCATCAATAATATAGGGGTAAAAAACACGGCTGTCAACAGCCAAATCTTTGCGGGTATATTTATTTTCGTACTTGTTGCGGGGCATGGTTTCCATTAAGGTATCGCCATCAATTTTCACCAACGACCAAGCCGTTAAAAACTGGGTAAAACCTTCATCTAGCGATGCTCGATAGGTTTCATTGCTGCCCACCATACCAAAAAACCAGTTGTGCCCCACCTCATGCGCAAGCAAACCGTGATAATCAGGAAAGAAGCCACCATCAAGCGTTAGCATGGGATATTCCATACCGTCTTGCGCATCGGCAACCACCATTTTAGGGTAGGCATACATGCCAAAATCTTCAGAATAGGTTTTAATCACTTTTGCCGTAAAACTAGCAGCATCGCGCCATCCGGCAGCATGGCCTTCTTGTACTATTGACACTACCTGTATGCCATTCCACGTAGTCTCACCAATGCGGTATGTAGGATCGGCAGTAAAGGCAAAATCATGCACATTTACCCCATAGTATTTCCACGTTTTACGCCTGTTTTTATCGTATTTAGTAATTACAGAAGCTGAACTGCCCCAAGGCTTAGTATAGAAGTTTGATATATCAAGCGCTTTGCGCAATTCCTTAGGTAGCACCTCATTTTTATTCATCAAAATACCCGTAGCTTCTACCACATAATTATCAGAAAAAGTAAGCTCAACATCGTATGAACCATAGTCGCCATAAAACTCTTTACCTAAGTGCTGCTGCACATCCCAGCCCATCTTACGGTCGTACACGCAAATGCGCGGATACCAATGCACCCCATCATAATGCGTATAACCTGATGAATTAAATTTTTTCATCCTGCGGCGCTGACTACCACTATCAAAATAAGTTTTAAATTTTATGTGGAAGGTAATGCTTTCGCCACTTTTCAGGGGTTTAGCAAGCATCACTTTCATTATCGTTTGGTCAATAGTAACTTCTACTTTTTGTCCATTGGCATCAATACTTTCAATCACCGTACCTAAGCCCTGTTCTTCATATTTACCGGGCTTTACAGCAGCCTTATTGTTCTTTGTCAAGCCTTCCAAGTAGCCTCCTTTCAGGGTCATATTTTGGTACAGGTGAAAGTACACAAAAGGCAAATCATCCGGCGAATTATTGTAATAGGTCAACGTCTCTTCTGCGTCAATAATATCAGTAGTTTCGTCAATATTGGCTTTAATTTTATACTCTACATCCTGCTGCCAATAGCCTTCAAAGGGCTTGCGGTTTTTCCAGTAATAGGGGTTCTTGCCTGTGCGGTATTCAACAGCCTCTAACACCGGCTGGTTGGCTTGCCCATAGGCAGTTACAGCAAATATAGCTAAGCAAAAAAGCGAAAATAAATTCTTCATGAGTGATGGTTTACGGCACAAATATAACGGTTAACGGGCAAAGTTAGCTGCCCGCCTCGCAAATTGCCCATTGGCGGACAATGCGTACAGTTGATGCGTTGTTTTATTTATTGCTACTTTTACTTTTTTAGCTATGAAAACAACGCTGATTACCAATATAAAACAACTGGTTGGGGTAGATTATTACAACATAACAGTAGCCAAAGGCGCTGATATGGCGCATTTGCCAACAGTTGCCAATGCTTTTGTGTTGATTGAAGGGGAAATTATTAAGGCTTTTGGGCCTATGGATGACCTTGATGTAGACAACACCAACTACGACGAAACCATTGATGCTACAGGCCGTTTGGTGCTTCCCGCCTGGGTTGACAGCCATACCCACCTTGTATTTGCCGGTAGCCGCGAGGGTGAGTTTGTAGACAAAATTAAAGGCCTTTCGTACGAAGAAATTGCCAAGCGTGGCGGCGGAATCCTCAACTCGGCCGCGCGTTTGCAGAAGGCAACCGAAGAAGAATTATTTGATGCTGCTATGCAACGCATTGAAGAAATAAGAAGCTACGGAACAGGTGCGGTAGAGATTAAAAGTGGCTATGGGCTTACAGTACAGGATGAATTGAAGATACTACGCGTGGCCCGAAAGGTGAAAGAAAGCACCGACCTTTTTGTTAAGACAACCTTTTTGGGGGCGCACGCTTTCCCAATAGAATACAAGGAAAACCGCGAGGGTTATATCAATTTGATAATAAATGAAATGCTGCCCGCAGTAGCAGCCGAAGGCCTTGCAGACTATTGCGATGTGTTTTGCGACCGTGGATTTTTTACCGTTGAGCAAACAAGCCGCATACTGGAAAAGGCTATCGGCCTTGGTATTAAGCCACGCCTACACGCCAACCAGCTTGATTTTTCAGGTGGTGTGCAAGTAGGTGTTAAGTACAACGCCCTATCGGTAGACCATTTAGAGCATGCAGGTGATGATGAAATTAAGGCTTTGTTGGGTTCAGATACCATGCCTACCCTCTAACCCGCTTCGGCATTCTTCTTAATTTTAGGCTACACACCGGCACGTAAAATGATTGAAGCTGGCTTGCCTGTAGCGATAGCGAGCGACTACAATCCCGGCTCATCACCAACGGGAAATATGAGTTTGGTAGTGGCCCTAAGCTGTATTAAGATGAAAATGTTGCCTGAAGAAGCCATTAACGCCGCAACCATCAATACCGCTAAAGCCCTTGAATTATCTGACAAACTAGGCACAATAGCCATTGGTAAAACGGCTAATTTAATCATCACAAAACCCATACCTTCCTACGCATATATACCTTATAGTTTTGGCTCAAATTTAATTGAGCGGACTATAGTGAAAGGACGGTAAATACTTTATGCTACTGTACAGCATTATCGTGCAAAAGCCGCATAAATAGCGGATAAACTTATGCCCTCAAATGCAATTTTGCGTGTAAAAACGGTGATTTTTTAGCTATTTTTTGATTAAAAACTCGTTAAAATTGATTTTTTTCGATGAAAAACGATGAAAAAACACGCTTTTTAGTAGGATAAATATTAACAGTAAATTTTGTTGGTAGAAATCCGGGGGAAGATTTGGAAAAAATCGGGATTAGCTGTTTGATAATTTTCTATACAATCACATTTCCAACATGCACCAATTAAATTAGCTTAAATAAAAAAGGCTGTGTACATTATCGTACACAGCCTTTATATTTATCTTAATAGTTTTGTTTTAATCAGAACAATTTATTCTGCAATAAATAATTTTTGCGTGTAAGTATGTCCATTTTCTAAAACATTTACAACATACAAACCTTTAGCCAAGCCATTTGTGTTTATAATTGCTAAGCCGTTTGCCGCAGGCATTACCAATTGGCTAAATACTTTTTGACCTAACATATTAAAAAGTTCCACTTTTATTGAATTACCTGCTGCATTTTTTGTGTAAATAGTAAAGCTTTCAACCGCCGGGTTTGGATAAATCTTAATGCCATTTGCAGCAATTTCATTTACTGAAGAAGGTAAGGTGCCACCGCCCGAAACATTAATATTATCAAGGTCTACAAAATAATCGCCTGTAGTGCCGCGCTTAACTGCAAACTTAACCCGTATGCTATCTCCTGCAAATTGCGAAATATCAACCGAATCAGTTTTAAACGCTGTTGATGTAACATGGTTAGATTGATCAATGGTAAGCACAGGGCTGTAAGCGCCTCCGTTAGCAGAAACACTAACCTGCAGCATATCGCCTTGCGATAAAATGGTTGATGTAGATGGATACAAAGAAAATTCAACAATCCTGTAATCAAATTTCAACCACGATGAAGCTGCCACAACGCCCATTTTAGGGGTAATAGTAGAATCTTTAGTTGTGAAATTATTTAAATTCTTTATCAACCCTTTAGACGAAGAAACCCCGTGGGTTGAATATACCTGAAAACCTCCTTGCCAGCCGTTGCCGGGTGCTGTAAAAGCGGTAAAACTTTCAAATGTCTCGGTATAAGGTATGGCTTGGGTTTGAGCTCCTGCAAATGTTGCAACAAATAAAAATGTAAAAAATAATGTTTTTTTCATGGTTCTGATTTTTATGCAAATCTGCACCAATACCAACCATATATTTACTCTTAATTTATTTCCCCTTGTCAGAAAAATTAGTTCATAACCCTTTATGGCAAAGGGCTGTAGATAGATTTAGAAAAAAAATATTTTTACAAAACACTGATATACAAAGAAATAAAAAATGGCACTAAACAACCATATTCCCATCGCGCATTACAATCTTCCTATCAGCCATGTTGGCCAGTTCGTCGTTGTGGGTAACTATTACAAAGGTTTGGTTTAGCTTATCGCGCAGGGTAAAAAACAATTGGTGCAAGTCCTTAGCATTAGCTGAATCCAGGTTGCCCGAAGGTTCATCTGCCAGTATTACCGCAGGGTTATTTACTAAGGCGCGGGCAACAGCAACTCGTTGTTGTTCTCCACCTGATAATTCAGACGGTTTATGATTTACACGGGCTTCCAAACCCAACATTGCCAGTAATTCTTTTGCCCTTTCTTCCGCTTCTTTTTTGCCTGTCTTGGCTATAAATGCTGGGATACAAACGTTTTCCAGCGCAGTAAATTCAGGCAATAAATGATGGAATTGAAACACAAAACCAATGTTCTTATTACGAAAAGCCGAAAGCTTTTTATCTCCTAACGAAAATATATCGGTATCATTAATCAACACCTTGCCTTTGTCAGGCTTATCAAGCGTTCCAATAATTTGCAGCAGGGTAGTTTTGCCCGCACCCGATGCCCCAACAATAGAAACAACCTCGCCGCGATGGATGGTTAAATCAACGCCCTTAAGCACTGTTAACGCACCATACGCCTTGGTAATATTGGTTGACTCTATTAGTTTTTCCATTGGGTTTAGTAGACTTTTACAATGTGTTTGCCTTGCAAAATGGGCACTACATCGGTTACATCTTCCTGCAAGCAATAGCGCACATCCTTCTCTAAATCAAGGCGGTTCATGCGGTGGCGGTGGCTCGAATTCTCTAAAAAGCCATATAAATCATGCTTCGCCTCGTTATACATACGTTGTGCCGCAAGGGCTGCATCGTCGTAGTCGGTCGATTCTATTTCGCCTTTCAGCTTCTCAACCAACGCCCCTGCAAACAGCGTATCTTCCATGTTGTAGCGGTTTTTCCAACCACTGCAAAGCACGGTAACATTTTCATTTTGTTGTAAAATCCAGTTGGCAACAGCCGTTAAGTTAAGAAACGAGCCGATGATAACCTTCGACGCATCTTTAGCAATATCAACTGCTTGCGTACCGTTGGTAGTAGTTAAAGCAATGGTTTGGCCCTTTACATGGTCGCTCATATAGCTAAAGGGCGAATTGCCAAACTCAAAACCATCCTGCACAATGCCGTTGCGCTCTGCCGCAGCCATATAGCCCATTTGGCGGTATTGGCGTGCCTCCTCAATAGTAGCAACGGGTATTATAGCTTTAACACCATGCTGAAAGGCCGTACAAATGGCCGATGTAGCGCGTAAAACGTCGGTAACAACTACAATACGGTCGGCCGAATCGTAAAACTGGAACAGCGCCGGCGAATAACAAACCTGTATGTTACGCATTGCCTTTGTAGAACGGAAGTTTAACAACTTTTGCTTTGCTCAGCTTGTCGCGCACTTTAATGTATATCTCGCTGTCAACCTTGCTAAAAGCAGTTTCTACATAAGCTAAGCCTATAGGCATTTTAAGGCTTGGTGCTTGTGTACCCGATGTTACTTTGCCAATAACACGTCCTTCCGCATCGCATACTTCATAGTCGTGGCGCGGAATAGCGCGCTCTTCTACCACAAAGCCAACTAGCTTTTTGCTAACACCATTTTCTTTCTGCGCTAAAAATTTGTCAGATGAAGTAAACTCTTTGGTGAATTTGGTAATCCAGCCAAGGCCTGCTTCCATAGGCGATGTAGTATCGTCAATATCATTTCCGTATAAGCAAAAGCCCATCTCTAAACGCAAGGTATCGCGGCAGCCAAGGCCTGCGTAGGCAATGCCAAATTCCTGGCCTGCTTCAACAACCGCATCCCAAAGGGCTTCGGCGTTTTCATTCTTAACATACAATTCAAAACCACCTGCGCCGGTATAGCCGGTGGCCGATATAATTACATTTTCGAACCCGGCCATGGTGCCGCGTACAAATGAATAATATTCAATAGTAGACAAATCAACATCCGTCAGCTTTTGCAGTGCTGCTGTAGCTTTTGGGCCTTGCACGGCAAGCAAGGCTGTTTTTTCTGATATATTTTTAAACTCCGCACCGCCGGTATTATTGGCCGCAATCCAGTCAAAATCTTTATCAATGTTCGATGCGTTTACCACCAACATATACTCCTCTTCGCTCATGCGGTATACCAGCAAATCGTCAATAATGCCGCCGGTTGCGTTAGGCAGGCAGCTGTACTGCACTTTACCGTCAACTAACTTAGATGCATCGTTGCTGGTAAGGCGTTGAATTAATTCCAAAGCGCCTGCGCCTTTCACAATAAACTCACCCATGTGCGAAACATCGAACATGCCCAGCGCAGTGCGCACAGCCTCGTGTTCGGCGTTTATACCGGTGTAACTAACGGGCATTTCGTAGCCCGCAAAAGGAACCATTTTGGCTCCGGCTGCAACATGTTTGTTGTAAAGCGATGTGCGTTTATTCAGTGTGGTTTCCATTGAGAAATTTAAGAAAACAAAGTTATAAAATTAGCGGTATTGGAGCGTACCGAATAGTGTTCTTCTATCTTTTTGCGGGTGTTGGCACCCAATTCTATCAACAATTGGCGGTTTTCCATCAGTTTGCTTAGCGCATTGTACCAATCGTCGGGCGTTTGGCAGATGTAGCCGTTAATGCCATCATCAACAATTCGGGTGTTTACCCCAACCGGTGAAACCAGCGCGGGGATACCCAGCGACATGTACTGCAAGGCTTTAAAGCCGCATTTACCATTGGCCCATTTATCATCAACCAAAGGCATCAACCCAACGTTAAACTGCATCAGGTCGGCAATTTCGCTTTCCTTGTTCCACTTAGTAAAGCGGAAGGATTTTAGTTGAAACTCCGGTGCGCGGTCGGCAATTACATTAAAGGTAAAATCGTATTGCTCCTCCAGCTTTTTCAACACGGGCAGCAAAGCATCTAAATATTGTATGGTAGAATGGGTGCCTGTCCAACCTATTACAAAACCGCTGCCGCTTTGGTCTTTAATACGGTTGTGGTGGTTTTGGGTATCTATTGTTGTTGGATTATAAACCGCATTAGCATTGAATTGTGCAGCAAAATTGCGCAGGTATTCATTTCCGCACGATACCTTATAGGCCCATTTGCACACCTTTTGGGTGTTGGAATAAAACTTAAAGCGCGAGAAAAAACCGTTATGTTCCGATGTGTTGGGAATCCAAATGGCATCGTCAAAATCGTATATCAACTTTTTGCCTGCCAGCTTGGTAATAATCCACTCAAACACCGGCGGGCCAAAGAATTCCGCCTCGCGGTGTACAAACACATAATCGTATTTACCTAGCCTGAACATGGCTACCAAGCGGCGAAAATAGCCTTTTAGCGTGCCCAATATTTTGGTAGATGTAAAGCCCGGTTTGTACAAAACGGCCCACGTTTTATCGTCTATAAACGCCTGTTTATCTATAGTAAAACCCTGTTGCAGCAAGGCATCGTAATACTGCTCAAACCTAAAGCGCTGGCTTGCGGCAGTGCCTTCGGGGTATGGAAACAGAAACAGTATGCGTTTTGACATGGAACTGCGAAATTAGCTAATTTTTAGCCTCACCCCTAGCCCATCTCCAAAGGAGAGGGGGAATTAACTAATATTGCAGTACAATGAAAAATATCATCCTCTCCCTAATTTGTGTGTGCTTTGTTGCTACAGCTTTTGCGCAAGCACCTAAAAAACGCCCTGCTATGTTTGATAGTATGTTGGGCATATGGGTAGGGCCAAAATCTGCTGCGCGAATTGTAAACCCGGAATTCTGTAGCAATAGTGCTGAATGCAATACTATCAGCATTTATATCTACGACCAAAAACCACAGACTAAAGAGGACTCATTAAATTTATCAAACGGTAATCTGTATCCTGACTATGAGATTACGTTGGTTTACCG
>JANOCJ010000455.1:0-4768 GCA_031412115.1 Flavobacteriales bacterium | reverse complement strand
GCAACTGAAATGGGTGCGATGCAGGAAAGAATTACTTCTACAAACAAAGGATCTATTACATCGGTACAGGCGGTTTACGTTCCTGCGGATGACTTAACTGACCCTGCTCCTGCTACAACGTTTGCCCACTTAGATGCTACTACGGTATTGAACCGTAAGATATCGGAGCTTGGTATTTACCCTGCGGTTGACCCTCTGGATTCAACATCACGTATCCTTACAGCTGCCGTTGTTGGCGACGAGCATTACAACTGCGCCCAACGTGTTAAAAGCATATTACAACGCTACAAAGAGTTGCAAGATATTATCGCCATCCTTGGTATGGACGAGCTATCTGAAGAAGATAAATTGGTTGTACACCGCGCTCGCCGCGTGCAACGTTTCTTATCTCAACCTTTCCACGTTGCTGAGCAGTTTACCGGCCTAAAAGGTGTGTTTGTTCCTATTGAAGAGACCATTAAAGGCTTTAACATGATTTTGGAAGGCGAAGTGGATGAGTATCCTGAAGCCGCCTTTAACCTTGTAGGTAACATTGAAGCTGCCATTGAAAAAGGTAAAAAATTAATGGCTGAGGCCAACTAATAAAAGCGCTATGCATCTTGATATTATAACACCTGATAAAAACGTTTTTAACGGAGAGGTTATTTCAGTACAAATGCCCGGTAAAACAGGCAAATTTCAAGTATTGAAAAACCACGCCCCGCTAATAGCGTCGTTAGGCCAAGGCAAGGTTAAAGTTGTTGATTCTCACAAAGAAACCCTTTTTTTCGAAATTTCGGGTGGGGTAGTTGAAGTGCTTAATAACAAAGTAACCTTGTTGGCCGAAAAGGTCTAACAATACATATTTTAGAATTAAAAAAAAAAGTCCCGTTTCTTAACTGAGGCGGGACTTTTTTGTTGTTTAGTCCCCTTCCTGTACCGAAGCCCCATCTGTATTGCAGAGGGGTGGGTTGAAGCCTTTTTATTCTTATTTTTAATGTATGGAAAGAACAAATATAAGTTCGGGAGCACCATTAGAAGATAGTGTTGGCTACAGCCGCGCAGTGCGCGTAGGCCACTTTGTATATCTAGCCGGTACCGCGTCTTACGATGGTGATACTATTGTTGCTATTGGCGATGCATATAGTCAAACCCAATTCATTCTTACCAAAATAACTAAGGCATTGCGCCAGGCCGGGGCCGATATTAGCCATGTGGTGCGAACCCGCATTTACGTTACGGATATAGCTAATTGGGATGCTATAGCCCGCGCCCACGGCGAGGTATTTAAAGACATTAAGCCCGCAGCTACTATGGTTGTTGTAAAAGCGTTGGTAGATGAAAAGTTGTTGGTAGAAATTGAGGCCGACGCAGTTATCTACTAGGCATCTTTACTCCTAAAGAATAAGCGCAGCAATAGCCAGATAGAGAAGAAGATAGATACGCCGAATAAGAAATGAACCGCAGGGGTTTCTTTATCTTTTACTATCAATATAACGCATACGGCCATCATTACAGCCAGTATAAAAATACTCACTATCATACTACCCATTTGTTTGATAGATTTAACAGCGCTTTCCGGGTTTTTTAGATTGATATCAACCACAATTTTACCCTTTTTTAAGTTGTAAAGTATCTCATTTATCTCATTCGGAAAATCGCGTATAAGCGACACGTAATCCTTAACAGTATCAAACACTTCGCCTGCTATTTGTTTGGGCGAGAATTTCTCTTTTATCAAATGCTCGGCATAAGGGCGAATTAACACCGGTAGCGATATTTCAGCATCCAAATTATAGCCCACTTTCTCTAGCGTAGCAAGGGCTTTAGCTAATAGGTAAATTGAACCGGGCAACTGCAAATCATATTTCTGTATAATCTTAACACTCTCATTTAGCAATTGCGAGAAGTTAGTCTTCTCATAACTCAACGATCCAAAGCGTTTCAGCATATCCGATACCAAAAATTCTAAATCGTTTTTCTCGGCAAAAAATTTCTTGCCACATAGCGTTAGCAAGGCATCGGTAACGGTACCGGCATTGCGTGTAGCCAGCCCTAGGGTAAAGCCCGCCAAAAAGTGCATATGCGCAGGTTTTAAAGTGCCTGTCATGCCAAAGTCTATAAGCGCAATACGGTTTCCGGCTTGTATAAACATGTTGCCGGGGTGGGGGTCGGCATGAAAAAAGCCGTACTTAAAAATCATTTCCAACAAAATGGTCATGCCATTTTCGGCTACTGCATTAGGGCTAAGTCCATTGGCAATAAGTTCCTCTTTGTTGCTCGGAATAACACCCGTAACCAGCTCCATTACCAACAATTTGTCGGTAGTCATATCCATATACACACGGGGTATTTTGCAATACTCCACCTCTTTAAACATCTCGTAAAAACGAATGGCGTTGCCGGCTTCGTTTAAGTAGTTAAGCTCTTTTAGCAATGCATCTTCAAACTCGTCCAACACGCCCACCAAGTCCATTACGGCAAAGCCGGGGTACTCCTTTATAAGCTGCTCTGCAAAGTATTTTAGTATTTGTAAATCAAGCTCAATTTTAGGCTTAATGTCGGGCCGCTGAATTTTTACAACTACTTCATCGCCATTATGCAATACGCCTTTATATACTTGCCCTAACGATGCTGAACCAATGCAATTGCTATCGAACGAGCGGAATAGTGTTTTAATACTGCCGCCTAATTCTTCTTCAATAAGTATAATGGCGCGCTCGTGGTCAAACGGTTCGGCTGTATTTTGCAGTTTTTTTAATTCCTCGCCCAACTTTTCCGAAACCACGTCGGGCCTATCGGCCAGTATTTGCCCAAACTTAATAAATGTAGGGCCTAAATCCTCAATAACTGTGCGTAGCCGTTCTGCTTGCGATATAATTAGTTTGTCGCGTTTGTACCTGCGCGGAATAAACCCAAAAAGTAACCTATGGGTACTCATCCAATTTATTAGTAGGTACTTAAGCATTATAAATGCAATATCTATTGCCCTAAAAATGCGGGCAATAGTTTGGCGTATATGAAAGATTTTAAACAAGCGGTCGGGGTTTTATTTTTTTTGTTTTTGCAGCTCTTCGGTCAGTTGCTTTATTGCAACAGTAAGCTCGTCAATTTTTTCTTTGTTTGGCAAGGCCTTTTCTATCGATTGCTCTACCGAGCTTTGGGTGCGTATGCCATCGCGCATTTGCTCAAGGTAGTTTACAGCGTGCTGTGCCCAAAGCTCAGCTTTTTCAGGGTCGTCTTGGTATGCCTGTATATATTCCGATACCTTTTTTACAAAGGCCTCTTTGTCTGAAAGGCCTACAGTAATGCCCATTGCAAATATGTTTTTTACTAAACTCATAGTTGATAAAAGTAGTTATGTAACTAGGTAACATAAATTTATCTGAATAAGTTCAGAGATGCGTAAGATTAACTCTCCCTTGGAAAGGGAGTACTCTCGCCAACGGCGGGTGGGAGGGATTGTTTAGAGATACGTTACAATTAATAGGGCGTTTTCCATACGCCTACGGCCTATGGCACCGCGCTGTCCGCTATAGTGGCGCCTGCAGCGCCAGCTGCCGCTTCCATCGCTAACGCAGCTGTCGCAAGCTTTTGTCTGAACGGGGTTAAAACTAATACTCCCTCTTGGCTTCGCCAATCTATTTCCACAAACATCACATCTTTAAATGCTTTTTAATTATTTGCGCGCAAGCAAGTTTGGGCCTTCATTTCGAAACGGGCACCTGCAAGGAAAATGAACGTGTACCGCCACAGCGCGACAAAGCGCGCGCTCTTCGACGTCCGCCACTGGCGGAGTAGTTTGCGCGGTTTAGTGAATGCCCCGTAGCAGGTCGGTAAGAAATGACAGCCCTTGATTTTTTTGATCAAGCAAAAAAGTAATGCCGTCGGCAGACAGAAAATATTTATCTTGCCCTATGCCTGAATACGAAAAACCACTTACCGCCATTAAACAGTGGGCCGAAGACGACCGCCCGCGCGAAAAACTTGTTGCCAAAGGCCCTACTGCACTCACCGATGCCGAGCTGATTGCAATTCTTATAGGCTCGGGCAGCCGTAATGAAAGTGCGGTTGATTTATGCAAGCGTATCCTATCTACCACCAACAATAATTTAGGGCAATTAGCCAAGCTATCTGTTAACGATTTAATGAAGTTTAAAGGCATTGGCGATGCTAAAGCCATAACTATTGTAGCAGCGCTTGAAATTGGCAAACGCCGCCGCTTAGCCGAAGGATGATGTTAGCCCGGTAGATACATCGGAGGGAATGCCGGCGTAGTTGTCGATAAGGTTTCATCAAGAAAGTGCAGTGAGTAACATTAGATCCCGAATCAAGTTCGGGATGACACTCTTTTTTTCATTTCATTGTTCACTGTTCGTTGTTCTCTGTTCACTATAAAACGCCTTCATCAGCAAAGCTATAATAGCCATGCTCTGTTACAATTAGGTGGTCAAACAAATTCATATCAAAAAGCTGTGCGGCTTGCTTGATGTTCTTTGTTAATGTTATATCCTGATGGCTGGGTTTAAGGTTTCCTGAGGGGTGGTTATGGGCAAGAATAAGTGATGATGCCAACACTTCGGCGGCTATTTTAAAAATGATTTTTGTGTCAACAACCGTACCTGCAACGCCGCCTGTGCTTACCTTTTCTTTCTTTATAACCTTGCCTGCGCGGTTCAGGTAAATTACCCAAAACTCTTCGTGCGCCAAGTCTTCAAACAAAGGCAAAAGCATATCATACGCATCGTTGCTTGATGTTACGGTTTCGCGTACGGTGGCTTCGGCTAAG
>JANOCJ010000454.1:0-3118 GCA_031412115.1 Flavobacteriales bacterium | reverse complement strand
GGGGTGGCCGTAGGCCGGGGGAGTTTTTAATCCGCAAGCAACTCTCCCTTTTAAAGGAAGTACTCCCGCCTCCCGATGCTTCGGGAGGCAGATTGTATGGATTAGTTAAACATTCTTCATCTATAACTAAATTTGATGCATGAAAAAGAGTGTCTATGCTATTGTGTTGGCATTAATGCTGGTTGCATGTTATAGCAAATCCATCAGGGTATTAAAAAGAAATGACTGGCAATTGGTGGAAGCTAAAACCACTGTGCAGGATACATCTAAACCGGCAACGGTTATGTTGCAAGTGGGCAAACCCTTTTACACGGGCCCAAGGTTTTGTGTAGGCACAATAAACGATTGTTCTTTTGATGGTTACATTGTAAAACACAAGGGCTTGGTTGAATTTAGGTGGTACCAAGGGCATAGGGGATATTTCAATTATAGATGCGATAATAAATACAAAGGCTTTATATATAGCATGTTTCCTGAAGGTAACTCATTTGAGGTGAAGGAACAGGGTGATACGCTTATATTATCATCTGAAAAAATCACATACCGTTTTATTAGTATACCTGTAATTGTTAGTTATTAGTTTTCTTTACCACTATCAACACCCCATAATTCATAACTCATAACCCATCACTCATAACCCATCACCAACACCACATACTTTTGTGTTATGGTAAAGATTGGCGTAATAGGAGCAGGGCATTTGGGCAACATACACATTAAGTTGCTTAAAGAGATTGAAGGTGTTGAGGTTATTGGCTTTTATGATATTGATGAGGAGCGTGCCGCCAAAATTGCCGCAGAACATAACCTAAAGGCTTTTAACAGCGCCGACGAGCTGATTTTCTTCTGCGATGCTGTTGATATTGTTACCCCAACATCTACCCACTACGACCTTGCCACCCGCGCCCTTACGCAGTTTAAGCATGTGTTTGTTGAGAAACCCGTTACCGAAACTGTTGATGAGGCCAAAGCCTTGGAACGCCTTACCACCGAGGCCGATGTAAAGCTGCAAATAGGCCATATAGAACGTTTTAATCCCGCATTTATAGCGGCTAAACCGTTTATAGAGTCGCCCATGTTTATAGAGACGCATAGGTTGGCTGAGTTTAACCCACGCGGTACAGATGTATCGGTAGTGTTAGATTTAATGATACACGATATTGACATTGTACTGAGCGTTGTAAAAGGCAACGTGCGCAAAATTAGCGCCAGCGGTGTAGCCGTGGTGAGCGATACGCCCGATATTGCCAATGCCCGGTTAGAGTTTGATAATGGCTGTGTGGCCAACCTTACCGCCAGCCGCATCTCCCTTAAAAATATGCGCAAAACACGCATGTTTCAGCGCAACGCCTATGTGGCGGTCGATTTTTTAGAGAAGACTACCGAAATTGTACGCCTGCGCGACCTTAACGGCAAACCCGAAGACCCTTTTGCACTTGCCATAGAAACACCCGGCGGCAAGGGCTGGAAACAGATTTACTTTGAAAACCCCGATATACCCGGCAGCAACGCCCTTAAAAGCGAGCTGGAAAGTTTTGTAAACAGTATTGCTAAAAATGAGCCGGTGGCAGTTTCCATACACGATGGGTTGGCGGCCTTGCAGGTTGCTTACAGCATTATTGAAAAAATACAAAATAGTACGCCGGTGGTGTAGAAATAAAAGTGGCGGGTAGCTAGTGGCGAGTGGTGGTTAATTTTAAATTATGCATTATAAATTATGCATTATAAATTATGCATTGACTGATCTTACCGCTTCTGTTTTTTAACCCACATATACTCATCAAATTTTAGTTTGATGTATTGGGTTAAGTCGTACTGCGAGGCGTTTTTGATAAAGTCTTCGCTGAGGTTCATAAAGATGATAAAGTCGTCAAATTCCTCTTCCTCTAAGTCCAATATATTGGCCTTTACGTATATGCGGAACAGTTCTTTGAGCAGGTCTTTTTTCTCTTCCAGGTTGCGCAGTTCGGCTACTTTGCGCTTGTTGCGTTCAAACTTGCTAAAGCGTTCGTACAGAAAAGTGATGGGGCTGCTTAGGGCTTCGGCCGTGCGCATGGTAGGCAGGCGGTTGCTGCCCAGCATCGATTTGTCGCGCTCAATCTCTTCAAACGTTTTTAGCGGGCGCACAGTAACGGCGCGTAGGGCGTAGGTTTTTTGCGGCAAGCCCACCTCAACAGCAAACTTGGTACCTACCGAATCGGCATAACAAACCTTTTTGCTTTGGTAGCCGGTAAGGGTAAAAATAATGGTATCGGTTTTAACAATTTTTATGCTGAAATAGCCGCGCCCATCAGTAAAAGTACCGCGCAATTGCGACTGCTGCACCACCAATGCACCCGTTAAAGGAAAGCCGGTGGTAAGGTCAGACACTTTACCAATAATGGTAATTTCGGTTTGGGCTTGCGAAATGAAAAATGAAAAATAAAAAACGAATAATAGCAAGCATTTGTAAAAATGCCCAATACTTTTTTTATGTTTTAGTTGTTCGTTGCTCACTATTTCTTTCTTCAATTTAATCCCTCCCTGTTTTGCTTTATGCAAAACAGTACTCCCCCGTCCGAATGGATGAAGCCATTCATCCGGGCGGGCTTTATAAGGGAGAGCTTATCGCTTTTGTTCTCTGTTCTCTGTTAGCTGTTCACTATCTCAGCCAAATTTGCTGGAGAATAGTTTATGTTTTTCAATGTTTTGTTATCGCCGGTGCGGTAAACGTTGTAATATTCTCCCCGCTGCAAATAGTATGCCTCAGTGCTATGGTTTGCTTTGTAATGGGCAACGGTTTGTTGGGCCTCATCCTCGTTTAGGCAGCTTTTGCTCATGTTTGAGCGGTGTACCTCGTCAAACAACGTTTTAAATTTATCGGCAAGGCCAAACTCTAAAACGGCACCCGCCAATACATATTGTATATCGGCAAGAGCATCGGCAACTTCAACAATATTATTATCAGCAATAGCCTGGCGAAGCTCGTCCAACTCTTCGGCAATTAAATCTACACGCAACTTGCAACGCTCGGCTGAGGGTATTTGTGGCACATTAAGCACCGGGTGGTTAAACGTATTATGAAATTCGGCTACCGAATTTATGCTATCGGGGGTGTTGAATTGTTGCTCCATTTATA
>JANOCJ010000453.1:0-4099 GCA_031412115.1 Flavobacteriales bacterium | reverse complement strand
TATAGGGGGAGGAAAACGAGCCGCTGCAGCGGCGAGTAGGAGGGGGTGCTAAAAGTGAAGATGTTGGCGGAGAGGGTGTAACCTCACCCCGTCGCCCCGCTTTCAGTGGTACGCAACCCCTCTCCATAAAATGGAGAGGGGAAAGTCTCGACTAAGTGGAGACAGGGGAGAGGTTAGCTGAGAAACACATAGAAGCTAAGAAATAACCCCGTTGTTTATTCGCCCTACAATGGTTATTATTATATCTTATTATTTAATTCACTCTCTATGAAATTTTTTAAAGCCGCATTGCTGTTTTTTGCAGCAGTAGCAATGGCAAATTCGGCCTATGGCCAAACCCTTTATTCTAAAGTAAAAATTGAAGTAAACAGTTTAACCGAAGCCCAAAAACTAAATGGTTTAGGCGTAGCGGTTGACCATGGCGTGTGGAAGAAAAACTGGTTTGAAACCGATTTAAGCAGCGACGAAATTACCATGGTGCGCAACGCCGGTTTTACCTGCGAAGTAGTGATAGAAGATGTAAAAGCCTTTTACGTAAACCGTAATAAAAACAAAAGCAACGGTGTACCTACTACGCAAGCGTTGGGCTGCAATCCGGCTGCCGGACCGGCCCAACCCGCAGGCTTTGCATTAGGCTCCATGGGGGGCTTTTTTACCTACCAAGAGTTTTTGGCTAACCTTGATACAATGGCCGCACGATACCCCAACCTTATTACTGCAAAGGCACCTATAAGCAATTTTCAAACAGCTAACGGCCGTGCTATTTACTTTGTAAAAATATCAGACAATGTAAACCAAAACGAGAGCAGCGAACCGCAGGTTTTATACACAGCCGTGCACCATGCAAGAGAGCCCCTGGGCTTGTCGCAGCTTATTTTTTACATGTACTTTTTGTTAGAGAATTATAGTACCAACCCGTATGTAAAATATGTGGTAGATAACAATGAATTGTTTTTTGTGCCGATGATAAACCCCGACGGCTACGTATATAACCAAACTACCGACCCTAATGGCGGTGGCATGTGGCGCAAAAACCGCCGCAACAACGGCAACGGCACGCGTGGGGTTGACCCAAACCGCAACTACGATTATGAGTGGGGTACAACAGGCACAACAACTACTGATGGAAATGCCGAAACGTATTGCGGCACAGCACCATTTTCTGAGCCCGAAACACAAGCAATGAAATGGTTGATTGAGAACCACAATTTTAAGTTGGCACTTAACTACCATACCTATGCAAACTTATTGCTTTACCCTTGGGGCTATACCAACAACTTGCAGTGTGCCGACGATGCATTGTTTCAAGCAATGGCGGCCGATATGGTAACTACAACCGAGCTGATACCCCAACAAAGCTCGGCGTTGTACGAAGCATCGGGCGACTCGGACGACTGGGCCTATGGCGATACTACCAACAAGCCCAAAGTATTTGCACAAACCCCCGAACTGGGCAACGATGCCGATGGTTTTTGGCCGCAGGAAGAACGTATTATACCCGTTAGTAAAATGCAGGTAGATATGAACCTGAAAACAGCGTATATAGCAGGCAACTACGGTGTAGTGTCTGACAAAACACCAACCGTAATAACTACACCAACAGGCTACTTTAATTACAACCTGCAACGCCTGGGCTTGCAGCAAGGCAGCTTTACGGTAAGCATTACCCCATTAACTAATATACAAAGTGTTGGCAATGCCAATACACACAGCGGTTTGGCTTATGGGCAAATTGTAAGCGACTCTATTGCCTACACCCTAACCACCGGTATTTTAGATGGGGCACAAGTGCGTTTTGTGTTAGAGCTAAACAACGGCCTTATTACCATACGCGATACCGTTACTAAACTATATGGCAACAGCAATATTGTATTTAGCAACAGCGGCGCACCTATTAATGATTGGACAACGGCCAACGGCTGGAACCTGAGCAACACTACCTATTTCTCTGCACCCAATTCGTTAACCGATTCGCCGAATGGTAATTACCCCAACAACTCAACCGCCACTATGGTAACTACACAGGCTATAGATTTAACTGCGGTTACCTACGCCTTTTTGCGCTTTAAAGCCAAATGGGAAATTGAACCGGGGTATGATTATGTGCAGGTTTCGGCATCAATCGACGGGCAAAACTGGACACCGCTATGCGGAAAATATACCCACCCCGGCAGTGCCGACCAAGACTTTGAAATGCCGTTGTACGATGGCACACAAAGCGGCTGGGTTGATGAAGAAATTAATTTGGGAGCTTTTGTTGGCAATCAAATTTACATCCGTTTTATACGTGTTGCCGATGCCGGCGTGCAGGCCGATGGTATGTATGTTGACGATTTGATGGTAGAGGCCGTTACAGCCCAGCCCGATGGCATTGCCGAAAATACATTGGGTAATATTAACCTGTTTCCTAACCCGGCAAATAATGTATTGTTTGTTGCTTCAAAGCAAGCGTTGCAGTATGCTGTTTTTGATGTGCTAGGCAAGCAATTACTTAGTGGTACTACTACCGGCAATAGCAGTGTTGATATTGCAGCGTTAAGCAAAGGCATGTATTTTATTCGCCTTACGGCAGATGGAAAGCAAGCTGTGAAAAGGTTTGTGAAGAATTAGCCGAGAGCCGAGAGGGAAGAGCCGAGAGAAAATTCTCCCTTGTAAAGCCCGCCCGGATGAATGGCTTCATCCATTCGGACGGGGGAGTACCTGAACGTAGTGAAGGGGAGGGATTTTTACTCGGATTAAAATCCCCCGGCCTGCGGCCACCCCCCTTTAATTAAAGGGGGACTTACGCGCCAGCCGCGTTAGGGATAGTAGCGGCAGCCCCGAATGTAATGAGGGCTATAGCGGATAGCCCGGTGCGCCAAAGGCGTAAACGCCCACACTTCTACGGAGTTTATCCCGATGAATATCGGGACTCAGTGTGACAAAATTTATTCTTAGCTTAGCTATTCCAAACCACAACGCATATGAAAACAAGATTTTTACTCGCTATTTTATTTTGCCTTACCGTTTACAACGCAAGCGCGCAGGTATGTGCAGGCAGCGGCAACCTAATGATGTTTACTAATTACGATGGTGGCATACTAAACATAAATGTTGACCAAAACATTCCCAACCTTAAAATTGGTATTTGCAGCTACGAACCTGTGCAGGTAAACATTAGCGGCACCTATGTGGGCAACGTTACGCAGGTGTTGTATGCCGGTTATAACTCAACCCAAAACAACAACCATTGCAACCAGGTGGGCTTAGTAACGGCTATTAACGGTGTACCTAGCAATATTGTAGCTATTGAAACCATTCCGCAGGCTACTTTACAAAACAACAATGGCTATCCCTTTATCATCTGCGCTTACCAATGCGATACTATTGGCAACCAAGGCGGTTGCAATACGGTTGACCAAGTGGTGCATTATATTAGCCAATACACGGGCGGCACTATGTATGCCCACTATATACAATACGGCTGCTGGAGCGGTACGTACAATTTGTCGGCAGGCGGCACTTGCTGCATTACTGCACCGGGCTTGCAAGGCCCACCACCGGCAGCAGCCTTTACGGTAGATAATGATACCATTTGCGCCGGCAATTGCCTAACGTTTACCAATAGTAGTGTTGATGCAACATCGTACGAGTGGAGTTTTCCGGGGGCTACGCCATCATCATCAACCGATGAAAACCCAACCTTTGTGTGCTATACAGCACCGGGTACATACAACGTTACCCTTATTGCCACAAACAGCAACGGCAGCGATACGCTGGAGTTTACCAACTATATTAATATTCAAAACCCTGCGGTAAGTGCACAGTTTACCTATCAGCAAACAAGTAATTATGTAATTGATTTCACCAACACATCTACCGGCGCTACCAGCTACCAGTGGACACTGCCCGATACGGTGTTTACTACCAACAGTCCGTCGTTTAATTTTCCGGCAGAAGGTGTTTACCCGGTAACGCTTATTGCTTATGGGGCTTGCAGTAATGATACTGTTACGCTTAATATTACGGTTGTAAAAACAGCCCTTATAGAAAATGCGCTATCAAAAAATATTGCCATTTACCCCAACCCTGCTAGTGGCAACTTGTTTATTAAAACGCC
>JANOCJ010000452.1:0-3858 GCA_031412115.1 Flavobacteriales bacterium | reverse complement strand
GATGCCAAAGAAGCCCGCCCCAATGTTACCAAGTGGTATGCAGGTTTGCTGCGCGAGGGCAGCAACCGCTTTTTAAAGTGGAGCAAATCGCCCCGCGTTGGCTTTATTTCTATCCCCTTTGTATTTGATATTACCAACGATACCAACATCATCCGCATTGAGCATTTGGTGCAGGGTGTGTTTAAACCCGAAGGGTTGAAAAAGATGGGCACTTTTGTCCCCTCTATCGCTAATAAATTCGAGGCTTATAAAATCCTTTCATTCCCAAATGAGGACAATAAATCAAGCTACAATATCAAAGTATTTTCGAGCGATATAAGCACCGATGCTGTGGTATGGTGGCTGAATGTTGAGGGCCAACAAGGCAATGCGGCATGGGGCTATATTACCATTGCCGTAAGTGTTGAGGATGCCTATTGCTTTAGTGTAACGGTAGAAGATTAATATCAACAAAAAGCCCCGCGCATTTTTGCCGGGGCCTTTCAAAATATTTTTATACTGAATAATTAGTTTCCTGCCGGAGGGTTGTATTCAAACGCTTTAGCTGCGGCAGCATCGTCTACCGGTTTTAGCAATACATACTGGCGTTTGGTTTTGGTATTGGTATACACCTCGCCCATATAGGTTTTTCCGTTCGATTTTGATATGGCAACCACTTTAACATCTTTGTTTTTAGGTATGCTGTTAAACAAAAAGGTGTTGCTTACAAAGCCACGCTCGGGCTGGCCTTCAACAAGGCTGCGCACATCTTTAAATACTATATAAACCTGTGTAGCTGCCGGGTCGGCATTCTCAATTTCTACATTCATTTTTACCCCACCCCTAAAACCTTTATCAGCATTTACATAGCCTATTGAGGTAATATTAATTGGAGAGTAGTAAGCCGTAGCCGGTGTAGCTGCGCCATTGCCGGTATTGTTGCCGGTGTTGTTGTTTGGGTCGTTAGGGTTATTGGTATTACCACGCACAGGTAGGCTGCTGCCGTTTTCATTTCCGGTAGATGAACCGTTGCCGTTTTCTGTGCCACTGCCGTTTCCGCTGTTGCCTGTTCCTCCATTTTCATTACCTGCGTTAGAGTCGCGGGTATAGCTTAAGCCGGGGCCCAAAGGTTTGCCTGTCGGAATCCAGTTTACGTTACCTGCGTTATCAACCTCGCCTACATATACTTCCATTCCGGGCTCGGTATTGGCAAGCATTGGCAATTGCACTTCCATGCTTTTGCCTTCTTTCAATTGCACTTCTTTACCGCCCGATGTCATACCAAAAAAGTACGACCCGCCCGATACCAGCATTTCGCCGTTGCTCATTGTAGGTGTACCGGCAAGGCCCATTTTGGCTGCACCATCCAGTTCTTTTAAATCAACTTGTATATCGCCGGTTATAGGTTGACCGTCTACGGTTTCCAAATCGGCAGGGTTTACGTTCATTACCGTTCCGCCCAAACCGGTTACGGTTGATGGCTGTGTGCCGCTAACGGTATAGGTTTGTTTGCTTTTATCAAAGGTAGAAAGTGTTTGGCGAATATTTGCTTTGGCATTGGTACGCACTTGTTGGTCGTTAGCCCCTGTTGTGCGGGTGTTATCAGGAATGTAAACACCGCTGCCGGTAGACGTGCCCGATGGGGTAGAAGTACCTATGCCGGTACCGCTGGTACTACCAGCACCTGAACCATAATAAGGAGAGCTACCATAATTGTAGTATGGAGATGAATTGTAAGAGCCTGATGAACTGCCTGACGAAGAGCCTGATGAGCCTGACGATGAACCCGAGCTTGTGCCACGCGACGGCATAGGTGTTGAGCCCGAAGAACCTGAAGGGCGGCTACTTTCATTTGAAGAGCCTGATGAACCTGTTGAATAGGTGCTGCTTTTGCCGCTGCTGCCCGATGGGGAACTGTAAGTGTTGCCACGCGGTGCGCTGTAAGTGCCGCTTCCGCCGCCGCTAGACGAGCCTATAGAAGAACTGCCGCGGCTGGGGGCTGTAGAATAGCTACGCGCCGGTGCGCCGCCTTGCCCCATTTGGGCAAATATATTTAGGCTTAAAAATGAGAGGGCTAAAATAAAAAGTGAACGTGTTTTCATGCCGTTTCGGGTTTGTATAGTAAAGATAACGCAAAAACGATGCCTAAATTGTGTAGCAACGTTAATAAACTAATTAGCAGGATTATTAGTTATTATTTCCTCTCATTTGGGCTTACCCTCGGGAACTTCTCTTCCAGCAGTTTTTCCAATCCAAACAAATCATCGCGCAGTCGGGCAGCTTCCATAAAGTCCATGTCTTTGGCGGCACGCTCCATGCTTTTGCGGGTTTCTTTAATCTGTTTTTCTAACTGTGCTTTGCTCATGTACTGCACAATAGGGTCGGCGGCAATGCTGGCTTCCTCGCGCTCTACGTAAGCATCGCTAATTTTGGCGCGTGCTGCGGCAAAACCTGTTTGCTGGTTAATCTTATCGCGGCTTTTGGTAACCTGCGTAGGCGTAATGTTGTGCATTACGTTATAGGCCACCTGCTTTTCGCGGCGGCGGTTAGTCTCGTCAATGGTGCGCTGCATGCTGTCTGTCATCTTATCGGCATACATAATTACCAGCCCGTTTAAGTTACGGGCCGCGCGTCCTACGGTTTGCACCAGCGATGTTTGCGAGCGCAAAAAGCCCTCTTTATCGGCATCTAAAATAGCAACAAGTGATACTTCGGGTAAGTCCAAACCTTCCCTCAACAGGTTAATGCCTATCAACACATCAAACATACCCATGCGCAGTTCGCGCAGTATTTCTACCCGTTCCAGCGTTGGCACGTCGGAGTGTATGTAGCGGCAACGTATTTCTAAGCGGGTAAGGTATTTGGTCAACTCCTCCGCCATGCGTTTGGTAAGGGTGGTAACCAAAGTGCGTTCATCTAACTGTACGCGTTTTTCAATCTCGTCCAGCAAATCGTCAATTTGGTTTTGGCACGGGCGTATTTCAATGGTTGGGTCAAGCAAGCCCGTTGGGCGAATTACCTGTTCTACCACCACACCGTTCGATTGCTGCAACTCATATTCGGCAGGCGTAGCGCTAACGTATATAACATTGTTTATAAGGCCCTCAAACTCCTCAAACTTCAAGGGGCGGTTATCCATAGCTGCCGGCAGGCGGAAGCCATATTCAACCAAATTAGTTTTGCGCGACCTATCGCCCCCATACATAGCCCGTATTTGGGGCACGGTTACGTGGCTCTCGTCAATCACCATTAGGTAATCATCCGGAAAGTAATCAAGCAAACAATATGGCCTTGTTCCGGGCAAGCGTCCATCAAAGTAGCGCGAGTAGTTTTCTATTCCTGAGCAATAGCCAAGCTCGCGCATCATTTCCAAGTCGTAGGTTACGCGGTCTTCCAGGCGCTTGGCTTCTAAATGGCGGCCAAGGTCTTTAAAATATTCTACCTGCTTTACCATGTCGTCCTGTATCTTGTAGATAGAGTCCATCATGGTTTGCTTGTTGGTAACAAACAGCGTAGCAGGGTATATGCTTATTTTAGGGTGCGTTTCAATTATAGCGCCGCTGTGCGGGTCAAAGCTTTCAATCTCCTCTATCTCATCGCCAAAAAAGTATACGCGGTAGCAATAGTCGGCATAAGCGGGAAAAATATCAACAGCATCGCCCCGTACGCGGAAGTTGCCGTTTTTAAATTCGGCCTCGGTGCGGGCATATAAGGCTTGTACCAGTAAATGCAAAAAGCGCGTGCGGCTAATTACCTCGCCCTTTTTAATGCGCACCATATTCTCCTCAAAAGCAGCCGGGTTGCCCATACCATATATGCACGATACGGACGAAACGATAATAATATCATCTCGGCCCGAGAGTAGGGCAGAGGTGGCGG
>JANOCJ010000451.1:0-2527 GCA_031412115.1 Flavobacteriales bacterium | reverse complement strand
TACCCGGCGTGTAGCCTGTAGCGGTAGAGTTAAAGGTAACCGTTAGCGGTGCACAGCCTGTATGTTTATCAGCAGTAAATGATGCGGCAGGCCTAAATACACCTACTTCGTTTACCGGAAAATCGTGTGGGCAACCCAACGCATCAATTAAATGCAGGCTTACATTATATGTGCCTACGTTTGCATAATCGTGTACGGGGTATGGCGCGGTTGATGTTGTACTGTCGCCAAAATTCCATAAAAAGGTAAGGGTTGTATCAATATCATGTGTAATTACCAATGGCGAATTACACAACAAAGTATCTAAGTTAAATTTAGGGTCAGACTGTGGCGCATACACACTGCTGGTGGCAGTTCCGGCGCAGCCTTCGCCATCTATAGTAGTAAGCTGTACGTGGTACGTTTGGTTAAGCGTGCTATAGGTATAGGCAAACTGCGGCGTGGTGTTTTGTACACCGTTGCCCAACGTCCATAACCACGATGTGGCACCCGGAGAATAACCGGTAAACAATGCCACTATACTATCGCAAAAATTAGTTTGCGATATGGTGATAACAGGCGTATGGCCGCCAATATCCAATACATACGGTTGCCACCAAACATTCAAGGTGTCATTTACCCATACATCGGTATGGATATAGTATATGCCAGGAGAAAGGTATTCGTGCATGGGCACAAAATCGGTAGAGGTAGCGCCATCGCCAAAATACCATTTTACTGAGTCGGCGCCTAAAAACTGGTTGTTGAAGGTAATATTGTAAGGGGCGCATTCGCGTATCCAAATAGCATTGGCATTTACACCCGATGTATCGGGCGGGCCGCCAAAGGCAATACCTGCGGGTATGTTAGGGTCTTTTTTGGCACAGGCAACACCGCTAATGGTATCAATACAACCAAACTGGGTAGTAATAATGGCAGTAAAACTAATAGGGGCGTTGGTGGTATCAAACACCATGGTTGGAGAAATCTGATTGGATGATTGCCCATCGCTAAACGACCATTGCACTGCTGTTGCATTGGTAGGGTTTGGTGTCATTTGGGTTATAAAATCGGGCCCTACGTTTACGCAAGTGCTTTCATAACCGGCTTGAAAAGGGAATAACGCTAAGTGGTTAATACCATTGTAAGTAGCAACGCAACCACCGGGGGTAATAATGGTAAGGCCTACGTTGTAAAAACCATCGGCGCCATAAACGTGGCTGGTGCTTTGTTGGGTTGATGTTGTGCTGTCGCCAAAATCCCAAAAATAGGTAAAGCCTTGGGTAGGGGTATTAAAGGTAACAGTGTACGGTGCAGCACAGCTGGTGTTAACCGTAATTACATCGGGTTCGCCGCCTTGTACAATTACCGTTGCAAAGTTTGGAATCATCTCCTGGCAACCGGTATTGGTAGTAGTAATTAGCGATATGATATAGGTGCCGGGGGCATTGTATACGTGCGATGGGTTTGGGCCTGTGCCTTGGGTGTTATCGCCAAAATCCCAAATAAAACCGGTACCGTTAGGGTTGTTGGCATTAAATACCGACTCTATACCTACGCAGCCGTTAAAAGGCGCAGGCGGTGTATAGTTAGGGGTTGAAAACGTTACGTTAATGTAGTTATACATTACAATGGTATCGGAACAAACGCCATTGCGGGCAATTAATGTTACATCATAGCTGCCGGGCAATGTATATAAATGCGTGGGGTTGGCTTGGTTTGAAAGTGGGCTGTTATCTCCAAAATTCCAGGTAAACTGTGTTGCGCCGGTAGAGAAATTGATAAACTGAGCATTTACACTGCAACCCGATGTGTTGTTGGCTTGAAAATCGGCATTCAAATTAGGTACATTCACAGCACTGTCTACACGGGCAGTGTCTTTACAACCGTATTGATTGGTGGTAATAAGTTCTACATCAAAATACCCTGCAATGCTATAGCTTGATGAGGGGTGCTCATCGGCAGAAGTTTGTGAGTTGCCAAAGTTCCAGTTGTATGATACGCCGCCTTGCGATGTATTGATAAACTGCACAGGGGCATTCATACAGCTTATTCCGCTTGGTGCCATAAACGCTGCCTGTGGCAATGGGTTTACTGTAATATAATTGGTAAGTGTAACTGAGTTGTTGCAGCTAGAGCCGTTTGCTACAAAGGCTGTAACCGATACATTATAGCTAACCGGTGCACCTGTATTATTTACATAGGTATGTGGTGTAGTTATTGAGTATGATGTTACCGGCGGGGTACCATCGCCAAAATCCCATAGGTAGTATTGCGTATTAGGTATTTGACCAATTGTAAAGGGCACGGTGTAAGGTGTGCAGCCCACCTGCGATGGCACTGTAATATTAATAGGCGGGGCAGAGCCTACGTAAATGCTTACGGTAGCCGTATCGGTACAACCGCCTTGGCCGGTGGCAATATAAGTTACCTGGTGCGTGCCCGTAGTAGTAAACGTATAGGTTGGGTTGGGCGCAGATGAGGTGTTACCACCTCCAAAATTTCACTAACTCGTCACTAAATGCTACAGCTCATTATTGGAATTTTG
>JANOCJ010000450.1:0-9034 GCA_031412115.1 Flavobacteriales bacterium | reverse complement strand
CTGCCAACCTATAGCTACAGCTTGCATGTAAAGCGATGCGGTAATTAAAAATTTGGCCGATAGAAAGAGGTTAAAATCGCGGTGTTTAAAAACGGCAAAGGTGGCCTTATCTTTAAATTGCATTAAAATAATATTAGAAATATAGTAGAGTACTGCAACAAAGGTACCCAGCTATTGTTGTAAAAAACCTATTTTGAAGTAATAATTTAAAATAGTAAACAGCCATAAAACAAAAAGCCCCCCGACATTTGTCAGAGGGCTTTTTAGAAGTTCCGTTGGTAGTTAGGCCTTCTTAATGTCAATAGCGTTTAATCCTTTAACACCAGATTTAACATCAAACGACACACGGTCGCCTTTGTTAACGTTCTGGTCGATTAAACCTGATACGTGAAAGAAAATTTCTTCGTTCTCGTCAGTAGTAATAAAACCAAATCCTTTGTCGGTTTTAAAAAATTTGATGGTCCCTGTTTTCATTAAAATAGTAAATAAAATTAAAAATTATTTTGATTAAACTACAAAAGAACAAATAATATGCCTAAAAGCAAAAAATTAGCCCGCCAATGCACAAAAGAAATGTCTGCATGCCTAACAATATAGCTAAAAAGCAAGGTTTAGCAAGCCTTTTAGTATGCTAAACTATTGCCATAATTTTGTTCAACAAAAAATAATTATCAGATAGACCTTAAGTAAACAGGTAACAACGAATAGTGAATAATGAATAGCAAAGTATAATATGTATTTAATTGTTAAATGTTAGTTGTTATCTGTTCACTCATAACTAACAACTGATAACTAGGAACTAAAAAACTATCTTTGCAAACCAAATGTTAGCAGGCACTAAAGGAAAACTCCGCTCGTATTTATTAATGCACCTTATAGTTTTTATATGGGGCTTTACCCCTATACTAGGAAAAGTAATATCGCTAACGGCGCTCGATTTGGTTTGGTATCGTATTGCTATAGCGCTGCCTGCCATTTTTATTTTTCTTAAAATTCGTAAAACGGGTATTTCTATCAGCCCCAAAACTATGCTGATGTTTTTTGGCATAGGAGCGCTAATAGCTATGCACTGGCTGGCATTTTATGCAGCAGTAAAAATTAATGTATCGGTTACTATGGCATGCTTTGCGTGCGGTGCTTTTTTCAGTGCTATTATAGAGCCCTTCTTTTTTAACCGCAAGCATAGCATTGTTGAGCTGCTAATGGGGTTGATTGCCATTGCCGGTATTGGCTTTATATTTTCTATAGAAACTAAGTATACCGAGGCGGTAGTATTAAGTGTATTGGCAGCGTTGGGTTCGGCACTGTTTTCGGTTATAAATGGCACGCTGGTTAAAAAGTACAACTCACAAATTATATCGCTGTACGAGTTGGCCGGCGGACTTATTACCCTAAGCCTATACTATTTATTTACCGGTGGTTTTACTGCCGCATTTTTCAGCCCCCCGGCTGCCGACTGGCCTTATCTGCTACTTTTCGGGTTGATATGCACCGCCTTTACCTTTATTGTTTCGGTTGAAATTATGAAGGATATTAGCCCCTATACCTTAAACCTTACTGTTAACCTTGAAAGTATTTACGGCATATTTTGGGCTTACATTATTTTTCAGGATGATGAGCGCATGAGCTATAAATTCTATATAGGAGCTGCCGCAATATTCTCAGTAGTGTTTTTAAATGCCTGGTTAAAGAATAGGAAGAAAAAGGATACCTCCCTCCCCCTCGCATAGCTCGGGTACTCCCTCTATGGGGGAGATATTTTAAACAAGATTATTGTATCTCGCAATATCACTTTCCTTATCTATCTCATTCTGCCCCGCTAAAAAACCTGCAAACTCTGCGGCAAAATAAGGGGCCAACATTATGCCTTTACTGCCCATGCCGTTAAACACTGCCAGTTGCGGGTGCTGTGGGTGAATACCAATATACGGCCGTCTATCAGTAGTGCTGGGGCGTATACCGGCTTGGTGTTCTATTACGGTATATTCTGTGCTAATTAATGCGTCTAACTTACCCAACAAATCGGCTTTAATAGCTTCAGTTGGTGCTTCTACCTCCCAAGCCCATTCGTAGGTTGAGCCTACTTTAAATGAGGGAAGAGCCGAGAGATGAGAGCCGAGAGGCAATACAAATACCTTACGGTTGTAAATACCATCGGTGGGTAAGTGGCTTTCAATAGAAAGAACCTGCCCTTTGGTTGCTTTTAGCGGTAGGTAATTAAAGTAAAGATTCTTAACAATACCGTAGCCTTCGGCAAAAATAATTTTATCGGCCACAAGGTTTTTATACTTGATTTCTTCGCCAATAAATTCAATTAAATTATAATCGAAATTTTCATCTTCCAATACATTTTGGGCAATGAATAAATTGCGAAAAGCATCCAACATTTTACTTGCATCTACCCAACCCGAGCGAAGCAACTCCCCTACCCCATGTGTTAGCTTATAATCTTCTGTTGGCAAGGTGTCGGTATCATCGCCCAAAAAGGATTTATACTCGGGTTGTTCACGGTATTTAACCCAATTATCGCGTTCTTCGGGGGTAGAAAATAGCCGGTAATATGGCATGGGGTGATAGCATTTTATGCCCAATTCTTTCTCTAATTTGGGGTAATAATTCTCTAAGAAATCAAACAACTCTTCGACTTTCCACGTTAGCGTAGTGCGCTTAAAAACCAACGGATGAAAGATACCCGCCGCCACACGCGATGAGCCAGCGCCGCTGCCTTTATCAATAACGGTAACACTATGGCCTTGCTTAATTAACGTATGCGCTAAAATGCTGCCCGCTATGCCCTGCCCCACTACTATATACCTACCCATCAAATTATTGCTTCATTCATATCAATATCCAACGCGCACTTAAAATGCCCCTGCGGACATTCTTTATAGCCATGCAAGCCACACGGGCGGCAGGCTAAGGGTTCGCGCTTTTCTATAATTTTTGTACTGTCAGACAGTGGCGTAAAACCAAACTGCGGAACGGTAGAACAGAAGAAGGCAGTTACCGGGGCATTCATAGCCGATGCCATGTGTAACGGTGCCGAATCGTTTACATAAGTCATAGTTGCGCCTTTTATTAATGCTGCCGATTGCAGGTAATTTAGCTTACCTGCCAGTACCAAAAACTTAGCTGAGTATTGTGGCTCTAGATTTACAATCGCATGGCACAAAGGCTCATCGGCCAGTCCACCAATAAGTATAATGGTATAATGCTCTGCTAATTTAGTAGCTAATTTGGCCCATTGGCCAATAGGCAACTGCTTGGTAAACCATACCGATGCCGGGGCAAATACCACATACGGGTTTATATGTTGGGTAAATGATTTTACTATCTCTTCATCATGTGCCGATGGGTACAATACGGGTTTCTGAAATTCCGAATCCGTTAAATGGCTTATCAGTTCTAGGTTTCGCGCTACCTCGTGCCTTCCATCTAGCAGGTGTTTAACTTTTTTGGTAAAGAGGTATGAGAAAGGATTTTTATCAAAACCTATCTTCTCTTTAGCATTAGAAAAAGCCGTTACAAACCCTGATGATGCAAAACGTTGCAGGTTTATTACAGCATCGTATTGCGCTGCCCTAATTTGTTTTAACAAGCTAAACAAGTGCGAATATTTGCCTTGCTTTTTGTCCCACACCAGCACGTTTTTTATAAACGGATGGTTATCCAACAACCCCTCGTTGCCCTTGCGCAGCATAAAATCTATTTGCGCTGTAGGGTGCGTAAGATGCAGCTTTTCGGCCACCGCAGTAGCCAATATTACATCGCCGGTAAAGGCCGTTTGTATGATGAGAATTTTTTTCAAATTTATTTTTCGTTCTGCTCCTCTTCCGTTTCGTCGGTTATATGCAAACTATGGTATATGCGGTGTAGCACGGGCGTAAACAATACGCCTATGGATGTTAGCAACATTACGCCGCAAAATATGGCATAAAACGAGGCAAATACTTTGCCCCAATTATTGTCTATTGGGTTCATTGGGCCCATGCCACCCAGTATCATCGAAGCATTAAGCAGCGAGTCGACCCACGAATAGCCGCAGCTATATTTATAGCCTACAATGCCTATTAATAGCGAGCCACTTAACAACAAAAGCATGTAAAACGCATTTAACAGCAAGCGCTTTTTAAATACAGCCACAGAGGCTAAGGGTTGTTTTTTATGCTCGTACATTTTTATAGTTGATAGTTGGCTGTTCGCGGTTGACAGTATTGTTGCAAGTTACTCTTTTAAACTGCGAACTGTCAACCGCCAACCGTGAACTAATTAAACAGCTACATTATACTCCCTAAGCGCATCGTTTAATGATGTTTTAAGGTTGGTACTTTCCTTACGCTGGCCTATGATTAAGGCGCATGGTACCTGGTATTCTCCTGCGGGGAACTTCTTAGTATAAGAACCCGGTATTACTACCGAACGCTCCGGCACGTATGATTTATATTCCACAGGCTCGGCGCCCGTTACATCTATTATTTTGGTCGATTGGGTAAGCACAACATTAGCGCCCAACACAGCCTCTTTGCCTACACGCACACCTTCAACCACAATGCACCGCGAACCTATAAAGCAGCCATCTTCTATAATTACAGGGGCAGCCTGTACGGGCTCTAACACACCGCCAATGCCCACGCCGCCGCTTAAATGCACGTCTTTACCAATTTGTGCGCAACTGCCTACGGTGGCCCATGTGTCAACCATAGTGCCACTGTCTACAAAAGCGCCAATGTTTACATAGCTGGGCATCATAATAACACCCGGCGCTAAGTATGCGCCATAGCGTGCCACCGCATGGGGCACTACGCGTACGCCCAGTTCTTTATAACCCGTTTTTAGGCGCATCTTATCATGAAATTCAAAAATGCCTACCTCTATCACCTCCATAGTGCGGATAGGGAAGTATAATATCACCGCCTTCTTCACCCAATCGTTTACCTGCCAGCCATCGGCGGTAGGCTCGGCCACGCGCAGGCGGCCTTTGTCAAGGTCTTCAATAACGGTATTTATGGCTTGTTGCGTTGCTTCCTCTTTTAGCAATTCACGGTTTTCCCAGGCTTGTTCTATACTATTTTTCGTTGCTTCCATTGTAGGTGCGAAGATAGGGGTTAGGTGCTAGCTTCTAGGTGTTAGTGGTTAGGATTTTTTTGACAAAATAGAAACTCTCCTTTATCAGGGCTAAAGCCCAAGCAAAAGTTTTTATGCGCTAACCCCAGACTTAAGTCTGGGGTTAATACAATATATATAGCAAGGACTTTAGTCCTGAATTAAAAATATTGGGTTGGATTTAATGAATAATTATATTTGGCAATTAAACCACAGCTTCAAAATCTACTTCTATGAAAGAAATCTTTAAAGAAAGAATTGACAAAATAACTTACGGGTTAATATATCCTGCTTTTTTTGGAAATATGATTTATTATATTATAAATATTTCACTAGAAAGAGACAAAAACTTACATTTTTCATTGATTGATAGCATTGTTATAGCCAGCTTATTTGTCCTATTTGTAATTATCGACTTTATGCATCTATATGGTGATGTAAATTCAATTTATAATAAGCCAGAATATAAATCAAGATATTACTTTTTCTGTGATATTTTAACTCCAGTATTTCTATTTACATCGTTTGTTTTCTTGAGAACATCGACATTTTTTGACGCTGGAATTATTATATTCTCCCTTGTCCCTGCTGTTATACTTGTATATAAATGGTCGAATCCTCATAGTAGATTATACTTTGCAGTTTATGCAGCCATTTCGCTTGCATTAGGACTTATTATAGCTTTTTCAGAATCTCACAAAACTGCATCATGTATTTGTGTTCTCTTAGGTTTAAATATTGTAGCTTACTCTATTTATATGGTTTGTTGTTATCCAAAAAAATCAAGGCAATTTGATTTAAACTATGTTGATCAGATTCAAAAAAAACTGGCATTAAATCCTGACAGCAATAATCAACCTCCTACCTAAACCTGCAACTCAACAGCGCTGCATCATCAGTAAAACCGCGAGAGCCTTTAAATTTCTCCAGCTTAACCTGAAAGGCTTCGTTTAAGTCTTTCATGCCTAGGTTTTTGTTGTCAAGCAAAATCTCTATCAGGTTTTGCATACCAAACTGGCGGCCCTTTATGTCTTCAGCTTCTACCACACCATCGGTATAGCAAACCAAAACACTACCGGGAGCTACATGTACTGTACTTTCTTTTAAGCGCGGTATATTTTCAAACATACCCAAGCCAATAGAGCCTTCTTGCAACAGTTGCACCTCGCCATTATTAAGCAACACCGGCGGATTGTGGCCTGCGTTTATATAAGTAAGTGTATGGGTATCGGTATTGTATTTACCTAAAAACAGGGTAATAAAACGCTCGCCTTTGGCGTTGGCCATTACACGGGCATTAAGGTCAACCACCATTTCGGTAAGCGATGTTTTAAAGCTGGACAAGACGCGTATAGTTGCTTGAAAATTCGACATTAACAATGCTGCAGGAATGCCTTTGCCCGACACGTCGGCAATGCAAAAGGCAATCTCGTTATCAGGCAATATAAAAAAGTCGTAGTAGTCGCCGCCAATATCATCGTGCGAATTATACATCGCATCAATTTCAATTTTCTCATTATTAGGAAAACGGCCGGGCAACAGCATAGACTGCAGCTCGGCGGCTATCTGCAATTCTTGGCGCGTACCTTCTTGCCTTTCGTTTTCTTTATACAGCTTTTTATTCTCCGTAGCTACAGTAATAATATTGGTAAGCGTTTGCAAAAAGTTAATGTGCTTATCAAAGTAGCGCTCTACCTTTTCTTTATCAATGCCACCAATAAGTAAAAAGGCCAGCGGGCGGGTTTTGTGCAACACCGGCACTACTATATCAAAGGGCTGCAAACTGTCGGGGTGTTCGTAGGTAATAATGGTGTTATCCATAAAGCCCAACAAATCATCGGTAGGAAAAATGTAGTTACTGGCACCATCATCGCCGTGGGCAATTACACAGTCCCAGCGCTCTTTATAATTGTATAGCACAAACTTGTTTATGCCAAGCTCGTTGCTAAGCACATCTTCAAACAACTTATAAAGCTGGTTAGCTTTTAGGTTGTTGTTTATGCCACGCGTTATCTCCAAAAGCGAATCCAGCTTTTGGTGCGAATGTTTTTTCTTTTTTACGGATGTATCGTTCATGGTTCCCTACGCGCAACAGCGCAAAATTGGTAATCCAACTAATAAGTTTTACAGTAGTAAAATTATTCCATGAACATTCGGTGTGTTGATAGGTTACAACTATTAACTACAAATGTAAGGTTTTTTACGATAAAAGCAAGCTATTTCTGCGCCCGTGTCATCTCTCGTTTGGGTGGCGGGCCGGGTATACCTTCTACAACAAAGCCAAGGGCTTTTAAGTTGCGTTTAAATGCACCTTTGGCACAATAGGTTACTAATAGACCATTGGCGTTAAGGCAATTATACATTTTAGCTAAAATAGCTTCTGTCCACATTTCAGGCTGCTTGTCGGGGCCAAAAGCATCAAAATAAACAAGGTCAAACTGTGCGTTAATATTAGTATTTGCAATATTGCCGCTTAGTTTATGCAGTGTAAAATTGGGTGTAAGGTTTAGGGGTTGATTAAAAGGAAAACTGTGAATTTCCTGAAACCTTTTTCTGCCGGTGTTTAATTTTTCGGGATAATTTATAGCCGCCACCATATCCGGCGACATTGAAACAGTATCAATAGCGGTATAATTAAACTGTATTTCGGGATGCTGTTCTGCCGATAAAATAGTCAGCAAACAGTTTAAGCCTGTACCTAAGCCAACCTCAAAAATGCTTATAGCAGAAGGGTTGTATAGGTTGATGTAATGTGTTAATCCCGCATTAATAAAAACGTGCATACTCTCGGTAATAGCACCGTGTACCGAGTGGTAGGTTTCATCCAGCTCCGCATTAAATAGCGAGGTTGAGCCATCGGTAGTGGTGATTATTTGGAGTGGCATTACTGTTGTTTCTCCAACAATGTAAACGAGTACGGATAGGCGTTTTTCTCATCGGCGGCATGGTCTTCGCGCCAAATTTCTTTCCAAACGGTAGGATCTAATTCAGGGAAATACGAGTCGCCCTCAAAATCGCCATGTATAATGGTTAGATAGATATGCGTTGCTGCAGTATTTATCGCTTCAGTAAAAATTTGGGTGCCTCCCACAATCATGGCTTCCATGTTTGCTGCTTGTGCAGCTTGCAATGCTTCGGCTATGCTGCCAACTACAATAGCCCCATCGGCAATGTAGTTTGGGTTAGATGTTATGACGATGTTCTGCCTGCGGGGCAAGGCTCTTTTGCCAATACTATCAAAGGTTTTGCGACCCATAATAATGGCTTTCTCTAAGGTTGTTTCCTTAAAAAACTTTAAATCGGCGGGCATGTGCCACGGCAATTTATTATCTATACCTATTACGCGGTTGCTGCTCATGGCAGCTACAAGGGTTACTTTCATTTAGCAATTATTTGGCCTCAACAACTTCTACACTATTACTATACACCACCGGTGCTTTTTCTCTTAAATTATAGTTAGATGCCATTACCTCGCCGTAAGCGCCCGTAGTGCGGATGGCTATTAAATCGCCACGCTTGGTTATCGGCAGGGCAACGGCTTTCCCAAAACAATCGCTGCTCTCGCAAATAGGGCCTACTACGTCGTATTTTTCGGTGGCTTCTCCCCTATTACTAACGCTTTCTATTTTATGGTAGGCCTGGTATAAAGCCGGGCGGATAAGCTCTGTCATACCGGCATCAACAATGGCAAAATTAGTTTTAATGCCATTTTTAATGTACAGTACTTTGGTAATTAAACTGCCGCATTGGGCTACCATAGCACGGCCCAGCTCAAAGTGAATTTCCTGCCCTTTAAAAGGTTCTAAAAACTGGTTGAAGAGCGAAAAATAAGCTTCAAAATCAGGTATAGCCTGTGCTTCGGGTTCGTGGTAGTTTACACCCAAGCCGCCGCCTACATTAAGCACTTTTATCTCTACACGCTTATCGCGAA
>JANOCJ010000449.1:0-2808 GCA_031412115.1 Flavobacteriales bacterium | reverse complement strand
ATCATACCTTTGCTGGTAGCTACTGCCTGTCCGTACGGAAAATCTACACGGTATAGCACGTCGCCGCCCCATTGGCCTTTGTTTTGGGTAAAATACAGTTGCCTGTCAAATTTGTGCAACATATCCTCAATGCCTTCTGCCTGCGCACCTGTTGGTTTAACAAGGTTTTGGCGGCCTCCTACGCTGTTTAATTCGGCGGGTTTGGCATTGGCAGCACGAGGTGCTGATTGGGCAAATAGAACGTTACTGCTTAATAACAATACCAACAAAAGGGCTGTAACAGCCTTTCCCGTTGTTGTTAAAAATACCGCTATGTTCTTTCGCTCTAGGGTAGATTTTATATTCATACCTACTGGTTTGGTTGATTAAATTATGTGTCGTTCTACGCAAGTTGTTGAGGCAAAGATTTTTACTTATCATAAAAAAACTTACATCAGTAATATAGAGTAGAAATATTTTTGTTAATAGTTTAAAAGCTTATTTATTAGGTGTATTAGCAGTTATTACCAACACCCTGTTTATAAAATGTTGGCAAACATACTGCTTTTTATCAAAATTTCCAACTAATCTTACACTCTTTTCCCCTAAAATTAAGGCATACAAGTGTTTTAAACTTTGTAACCTATTGATTTTCTAAGGAAAATAGCTTAGATTATATCTTTGTTATTATAAGGTAAAAAATGTTTTAGGGTTAAATTATAACCGAACAAAAAGAATGTTCTATTTGTAAGTGGCCATTCAATAACTAATACATCATTTAACAAGGGCGAAATTATTGGGGGCTAGTATACAAGGTTGGCTAATTTTTAGGCAGTTCTTACCTGATAAAAAAGGGCCTTGCTTTTAGCAAAACCCTTTTCTGTATATGGTAAAAAATGTGTTGTTAAATTAGTAGCTCAACACTTTAAAAGTAGTGCGGCGGTTTTTCTGATGTTCGGCTTCGGTACATTTAGCATCGTTGCTACAACCGTTTACCAGCTTGGTTTCCCCGTATCCTTTCCAATACAAACGGTCTTTTGAAATGCCGCGTTTTACCAAGTAAGCCACCGCTGCTTTTGCACGGTTTTCTGATAGGGTAATGTTGTATTGGTCGTTGGCGCGAGAGTCGGTATGCGACCCTAATTCAAGCACCATATTAGGATATTCTTTCATCAGTTGTACAATCTTATCCAGCTCTTCTGTGGCATCCGGACGGATATTATACTTATCTAAATCATAGTAAATATTATCTATAGTAAAGCTTTTATCTACTACCGGGGCAAAGTTTTCTAACACAAAGTCGCGCTTAAGCGTTTCCGATTTTGTTAGGCCTTTAGTTGTTGCATCACCTGTGGCTGTAGAGTATTTCTCTTTAGAGGCTACAAGCGTGTAGCTGGTATTAACATTAATGGGCGTCTTATAACTACCATCAGAGCCTGTGTAAAACTCTATCTTAGTATTATTGTCCATATCAATTATCTCTACCTTGCTGTTAGCTAGGGCTTTACCGGTAGTTTTGTCGGTTATTACGCCCTCAAGCATAAAGGCCAATGCCTTTTTCTCGCCACGCTTAAAGCTGTAAATTTTGTCCATACCATCTTCTCGGGTTGATGAAACGTAACCGTTTTCAAGGTCGTTTTTCATTACCAAAGCAAAATCGTCATGTGTTGTATTAATAGGGTAACCCATGTTTACGGCACGGCCCCATTTGTTTTCGCCTACGTTTTTAGCGGCAAAAATATCAAGCCCGCCCATGTTGGTATGGCCTTGCGATGCAAAGTATAATGTGCTATCGGCAGCGCTCATGTAAGGGAACATCTCGTTTAACGAGGTGTTTATGCCCGAACCTAAGTTAATAGGTTCGCCCCAGCCTTCGCCGGCTTTTTTGCACATCCATATATCGGTACCGCCTTGCCCACCCGGCCTGTCTGATACAAAATATAATATCTGCCCGTCGGGCGATAGGGTTGGGTGTCCTGTAGAAAAATCGTGGCTATTGTATGCAAAGGCTTTTACGTCTTTCCATTTGTCGCCATCAAGCGTTGCACTATATAAGGTAAGGTTATTAATATTATCCAGTTTGCTTTTGGCTAAGCGGTTGCTGTTCCTATAATCGCTACGGGTAAAGTAAATGGTTTTACCATCGGGCGTTACTGCCGATGGGCCTTCGTGAAACTGGCCGTTTACTTGGCCTTCAATAGCAACAGGGTCTTCCCACTTATCGCTGCCTTTTTTCTTTTGGGTATAATATAAGTCAAGGTATGAGTTGCCTGTCCAGGGGTTTACCTTGTCAACATCAACCTCATTTTTATCGGCCGAGAATATAAAACCGTCTTTATATAAAGCGGCTGCGTAATAATTCTCTAAGCCTTTCAACTCTACCAAGGCTACATCATAGCGTAACGAGTCAGCATAAAACATGGTGGTTGAATCGCACGATGCTAAAAGCACCTTTGCTGTTTCATCGTTAGGGTTTACGCTTAAGTATTTTCCGTACCATACTTTAGCCTCGGCATATTTGCCGTTGGCCATAAGCATGCGTGCGTAGTGAAAGTAGTTAATCGGGGCTACATCGGGTTGCGATACTACTAGGGCGTAGTCCTCTTCAGCCTTTACTGTATTATTCATTTGGCGGTGGGCGTTTGCCAGGCCAACGCGGGCAGCAGGTACGTCTTTCTTCTCTAGTGTTTTAGAGAAATATTCTGCCGCTTTGCTAAAGCGCAGGTTATCGTACTGTTTGTTGCCTTGTTTATAATACATATTTGCATGTAATAAAATACGTTTTTTGGATTAATCATTATATTTATATATACATGTATTTAATCACTA
>JANOCJ010000448.1:0-2045 GCA_031412115.1 Flavobacteriales bacterium | reverse complement strand
AGCTGTAGCAGCACCAACCAATACCAAACAACTGGTAGCCAACCAACGCAAATTTTACAATACCGGCACCACAAAAGCCTATGCCTTTAGGTTAGAACAGTTGAAACGCCTAAAAGCGGCTATGGAAAAGCACGAAAAGGCTTTGGTAGCTGCATTGTATTCAGACTTGCGCAAATCGGCAATGGAGGCTTATGCTACTGAGCATACCATTACTATGGCAGATGTTGACTATGCTATTAAAAACCTGGCCGACTGGATGAAACCCAAGCGCGTGCCTACCCCCCTGTTTTTTATGCCGGCCAAAAGCCGCCTGCATGCCGAGCCCTATGGAGTTACGCTTACCATTGCCCCATGGAACTATCCGTTTAAAAACCTGATAGGCCCGGTAATTGGCGCTATGGCCGCGGGCAATACCATGATATTAAAACCATCGGAACTGGCACCGGCTACCTCTAAAGCTATTGCGGCTATGGTTGCTGAGTTTTTCTCGCCCGACTATATGGCTGTGGTTGAAGGTGCTGCAAAAGAAACACAAGACCTTTTAGAAGAGAAATTTGACTTTATAATGTTTACCGGCGGCACCGAAATTGGCCGCATTATATACCAGGCAGCGGCCAAAAACCTTACGCCTGTTGCGCTTGAGCTGGGCGGCAAAAGCCCATGTATTGTAGATAGCGAGGTTGATTTAGAAACCGCTGCCAAACGCATTACTTGGGGTAAATATACCAACGCAGGCCAAATTTGCATAGCACCCGACTATATATATGTACACAAATCGGTGAAGGCTAAGTTTGTTGATTTGGTAAAGCAAAATATAAACGATTTTTATGGTGCCAACCCGCAGCAAAGCCCTGACTATGGTCGTATTGTTAGCCCAAAGCACTTTAGCCGCATTAAAAATTTAATTGATGGCGATGTTGTTGCCGGTGGCCAAACCGACGAAAGCGAAAAATACATTGCCCCTACTGTTATTGATAATGTAACGCCTGCCAGCAAAGTAATGCAGGAAGAAATATTCGGCCCCGTTATGCCTGTTATGGAGTATGACAATGTTGACGAGGTAATTAGCTTTATTAATAAAGGCAGCAAACCGCTTGCGCTATACATATTCTC
Source organism: Flavobacteriales bacterium (assembly GCA_031412115.1). Taxonomy (GTDB): domain Bacteria; phylum Bacteroidota; class Bacteroidia; order CAMBQF01; family CAMBQF01; genus CAMBQF01. Next base: position 932 of record JANOCJ010000448.1, on the reverse strand, counting down.
AAACCGCAGCGGTTTTCAAAACCAAATAATCGACCAAACCTCATCGGGCGCCGTAGTGGTAAATGATGTGTTGCTGCATGCAGGCCACCCGTTCCTTCCGTTTGGTGGCGTGGGCAGTAGCGGTATGGGTGCGTATAATGGCAAAATAAGCTTTGATACGTATTCGCATAGCAAAGGCGTGCTTACCCGCTCTTTTATGTTTGATGTAAAGCAGCGCTACGCGCCGTTTAGCGATAAAAACACCAACTTTTTGAAGTTTGCTATTAAGAAGTTTCTAGCCTAAACTATAAAATTTGAAACAGATTGCTTTTGCTATAGGCAGGTATTTTCCTTACATTGTAGGTGGTGTAAGCCTATTTAACATTATTGGTGTAGTTGCATCGGGCAACGTTAATGCATTTTCATTACTTATATCAATAGTAGGCCTTGCTGCCTTTGGTGTCAGCTTTACTAGAAAGTTTGATAAAATAGCCAAACCATTATTTTACATATGGATGGGGGCGCAATTATTAGTTATAAATTACGGAGACGGTATATGGAGCGCCGTTCAAGTATTTTCATTTAACGGCGGATTCTTTGCTTCGAAGGGAGGGAAAACTACCGGTATTCAAATAAATTGGTTTGTAGTGTTTTACATTACACTATATCGGCTATATACCTTATCAAAGTTAGTTGGGTCGCGCATTATGTTATACAAACTACGCCGTGCCGAAAATATACTTGATAGCTTAATGCCAACCGAAGCTACAATTTTAAAGCAGGTGCAATTAGGAAATGATGGGGAATGGCTATTGATAGAAACAGACAATACTTTGGTATACGATGATTCTACAATAAATCAATTTTTAATCCAGCGTAAAGACAAAGAATTAATCAAACCCGGTAGTGGTAATCAGGTTTTATTTATCCGTGCAGTAAAAAGCCCTCAATTC
>JANOCJ010000447.1:0-7993 GCA_031412115.1 Flavobacteriales bacterium | reverse complement strand
GGGGGATCATCCTCTCAGACCCCCTAGACATCGTAGCCTTGGTAGGCCGTTACCCTACCAACTAGCTAATGTCACGCATGCCCATCTTTAACCGAAATTCTTTAATAATAAAACAATGCTGTTTCAATTATGTTATGGGGTATTAATCCGAATTTCTCCGGGCTATCTCCCAGTTAAAGGTAGGTTGCATACGCGTTACGCACCCGTGCGCCACTCGCCGGCATGTATTGCTACACCCGCTGCCGTTCGACTTGCATGTATTAGGCCTGCCGCTAGCGTTCATCCTGAGCCAGGATCAAACTCTCCGTTGTAGTTTGTTTGATTTCCTATAACTCTAATTTGTTAAGGATAGTTATTTTAAGCTATCTCTCATTTTCAAGGAATTAACTTTTTAAGGGTTAATTATTCCAGGTCGCTGCTATTTCTTATTTAGCCTCTTCAATATTTTCAAAGAACTTTAAAAGTCTCTTTTTACAAAGTCTTTCCCGTTTTTTTCGGGGCTGCAAATGTACAACCCTTTTTGTAATCACCAAAACTTTTTCGAAAAATTTTTAAACTTTTTTTCTTGTGAGTTTTTTCGTTTTTTTCGGGGCTGCAAAACTACAACCTTTTATTTAACTACCAAACTTTTTTTGAAAAAATTTTAAACTTTTTTAAAGAACTTAATTTGAAAAGTTTTTCGTTTTTTTCGGGGCTGCAAAACTACAACCTTTTTTTAAACTACCAAAACTTTTTTTAAGTTTTTTCGAAAGTGTTTGTAACAGTGTTTTAAAGAACGTGTTTGTGATTGGGGGTGCAAATGTACAATGTTTTATTTACAGCGCAAGTGGTAAGGTAAAAAAAAGCAATAGTTTATGTTAAATAACTTATAATCAGGCTAATAAAGTTATATATATTTACATAGTTTCTGTTTTTTATAGCAAAAAGCCAACAAACACGGCTACTGTACACTGTAAGTATAAGGGCTACCTTATATATAGCCTACATATAATAACATATAAAACAGGGGCTGCTACTACACTATTATGTATATACAGTATAACTATACCCCTAAAAAAAATGGCCGGGCACTAAGAAAATGTGAATTTGAGGCAATAATAGTGCTGTTGAAAAGGGGGCATCTATACAATACACTATATAGGATGGTGATTAAAAGGTAAAACCTAGCTTGGTATTATATAGGTAAAGCAAACCTTGGGCCTAAAAAGCTTGGTTATGTGTTGACGAAAATTGAGCAAGGGGTTAATAAAGGTGCGCTAAAATAGCTGGCTATGCCAATAAATGTTATTTGAATAAGCATAGAAAAAAGAAAGTAACCCTACTATTATATATGTATAGCAGAACTACTGCCTTAAAACCGGTACTGAGAAGTGGGTAAAAATTGAACAATGGGATAATTAACCTTTGGTTTTATGGTTGCACTCTACTTATACGCTATATATATAATAGCACTTAAATGAAATAGCCGCTGTGTTATTATATATGTATAGTATTACTATAAGGCAGGAAATATGATTTGGAGATTTGCCGAAAAGCGAATTGGGTTCATTAACTACATGCCAAAAATTTAGCCCATTATTATATACTATATATAGTATAGTTATGGACAGCTAAAAAGTACTTACCTATATAATAGGTAATAGACATAACCTCATACAAAAAATGGGTAGCAGGTAAACTGATTTAAAAGGCGGTAATTATAGATAATAGCCTATGCTGCAAAATATGCTTTATACAAGGGGTTGAAATACTGTTTGTAACCCATAGGATGTAGTAAATTATGTATATTATATATAAACAGTTACCGGATTGAAAAAAAAACCAAAAAAACTTGCACCTATATTATATAATAGATAGGTTTGTTATAAGTACTGTCTAACCACATGACACACAAATACTTTTTATGTATTAGTATCATACTATGCCTTGTTGCTACATGTATAACTGTATCATCAGCATACGGACAATGCGACAATGCGGACTTTGAGCAAGGCTCGTTTGCCAACTGGCAGGGCCGTACCGGCAGTTGCTGCGGCATAAATACCCCCACTAATGGTATAGTAGCCGGTAGGCATACTATTATGACAGGCCCGGGCACCGATGCAAACACCTGCAATACCGTTACGGTAGTAGCGCCGGGTAGTACATTTTCGGCCAGGGTTGGCAATGCAGGTAGTGGTTCGCAGGCCGAGCGCCTTTTATACACCTTTACCGTTACAGCGCAAAATGCACTTATAATATATAAGTATGCAGTGGTATTAGAAAACCCAAGCGCTCACAGCGTATCTGAACAACCCCGTTTTGAGGTGCAGGTGCGCGATGCCAATGGTAACCCTATACCCTGTACTTACTATCAGGTAGCTGCATCATCAAACCTGCCCAGTTTTCAAAATTGCGGCGGGGTAGTTTATAAAGACTGGACAACGGTGGGTGTTGACGTATCGGGCTACATTGGCCAAACGGTAACGCTTGATTTTGCAACCGGCGACTGCGACCTTGGTGCACACTTTGGTTATGCTTATGTTGATGCATCGTGCGCGCCTTTGCAAATAGATTCGCGCTACTGCCTGGGAAATAACCAAGCGCAGCTTAGCGCCCCGGTAGGTTTTGCATCGTACCAATGGAGTACAGGCGAAAGTACCCCTACCATTGTAATAAATAATCCCGGCAACGGGCAGCAGGTATCATGCACCATAACATCGGTTACGGGTTGCGTTGCTACGCTTAATGCAGTATTGAACCCAACCAACCCCAACCCCGCCTTTACCCTTAGCAACAATTGTATGGGCGATGCCACGTTTACCAACACATCTACCGTAGTAAACGGCACTGTTGGCGGCTATATATGGAACTTTGGAGATGGTACGCCGGCCGATACTAATGCTAACCCTATACACGTTTATACAAACCCGGGCCAATATAATGTAGACCTTATTGTAATAAGTGATATTGGCTGTGCTGATACCTTAACACAATCGGTAAATATTTTTCCTACCCCATTGGCTGCTTTTAACTATAACGATGCCTGCCTTGGCAATGCAGTAACACTTACCGACCAATCGACTCTGCAACAAGGTACTATAAACCAATGGAGCTGGGATTTGGGCAACGGGTTACCACCGGTGCTTTCACAAAATGGCGTTTATACCTACCCTGATACCGGCAGTTACAACGTAACACTAATAGTATCGCAAAGCGGCCAGTGCCCCGATACTATTACCCAAGTGGTAAATGTTAAAGCTAACCCTTTAGCCGGTTTTATTACTGCTGATATTTGCAACGGGTTGCAAAGTGTATTTACAGACCAGTCTACAACCTATTGGGGCAATGTTAGCTACGGATGGGATTTTGGCGACAATGCAGGAACATCAACCTTGCCAAGCCCAACGTATACCTATACAACGCCCGGTGCATATACTGCATCATTAATAATTACTCAAACCGACGGGACCCATACTTGTGCCGATACTGCTTTTGTGCCGATAAATATATATGCTGTGCCCGTTGCTGCTTTTGGCACAGATGCATACCAGTGTTTGGGCGAAGAAACAAACTACAGCAACCAATCAAGCATATCAAGTGGCGAACCTTTGGTTTTTAGCTGGGATTTAGGCAATTCTACAATATCTATTGACCCTTCTCCGGCGGTTACCTATTCAACTTATGGTACGTATACTGTTACTTTAATAGCAACCTCATCAAAAGGCTGTGCCGATACTATACAACAACAGCAGTATATATATGCTATACCTACAGCCGGTATTGTGCCTGATGTTACCAGCGGCTGCGAACCCTTATCAGTAAACTATGCAGGCCAAGGCAGCGTAGCGCAAGGCAATGTTACAGGCTACGCCTGGGATTTTGGCAACACCTCAACATCTACCCAACAAAACCCCGCTACTTTGTATTTAAATGCAGGCACCTATAATGTTACGTTGGTTGTTGCTGCGGGCGATGTTAACCAAACCTGCTACGATACTGCCCAAACAACTATTGATGTGCACCCTTTGCCTATTGCCGATTTTGTAACTACTGATAATTGTTATACTGTAAATACAGTATTCAACAACCAATCTACCGTTGCCAGCGGCACTATTCAAACCTACGAATGGGATTTTGGCGACAATATAGGCACATCAAACCTACAAAACCCTAACTACTTGTTTGGGGCCGAGGGTGTATATAATGTAGATTTAATTGTAACTACCGACCATAATTGTAAAGATACGGTTACACTACCTATAGAAATATTCCCATTGCCCAATGTTGCCTTTGGTGCTGATACGGCTGCGGCTTGTACACCCGTTACTGTAAATTTCTCCGATGCATCAAACGTTGGTAATGGTACAATTGTATCGTGGTTATGGGATTTTGGCGATGGTTTTACATCTACAGACCCTAACCCTATACACGGTTATGATAATACCGGAGTATATACTGTTACATTGCAGGTTACTACCAACCATGGCTGTACCGATGAGTTTGTAAATGTGAATTTTATTACTGCTTACCCCAACCCTATTGCACAGTTTACAGCTTCGCCAACTGTTACAGATGAGTTTTCATCGCAACTAGGCCTTGATATAGTTAACTTTTCGCAAGGGGCTACAGTATATAACTGGAATTTGGGCAATGATATTTTAAGTGATGAGGTAACGCCCCGCATTACCTACGATTCTGCCGGTACCTATATTATTACCTTATATGTAGAAAACCAGTTTGGCTGCAGCGACCAAATAACGCAAGAGGTATTGGTAAACCCGGTGTATACTTTTTATGTGCCAAATGCTTTTACCCCTAATGGCGATGGTACCAACGACTTGTTTTTTGGCACAGGCACCAATATTATAGCCTACGAAATGAACATCTTCAACCGTTGGGGCGAACGTATTTTCGACTCGTTTGATATGAACAATAAATGGGACGGCCGATTAAAAGACCAACGCGTACAAGACGAGGTATACATCTATGTATTTCACGTAACTGATATTTTTGGCGGACAACACGTACACCGCGGAAGTGTTACGCTAATTAAGTAGTTTTTAGTTGATAGTTGGCGGTTCTCAGTTGATTGTGACTTTTTCTTTTATAGATTATAAATCCATAATATTTATTACCCACAATAATTTACTAGCAACAGGGAACTGACAACCGGCAACTAATAAAATCTAGTTTACAAAACCCAAATCTTGGGTAAAGCGGCCGTTTATTAATGAATCTAACGACTGTGGAGACAAGGTAATATTACCCCTTGTAACATTGTATCGGCTAGAGAATATTCCTAACCCATTAGTAATATTGGTATACTCAGGTTTTTCTTGCTGCAATGTGTTTGATGGGCCGTTAACATCTAAATAGGTGCTCAACTGTTCGCCACCGGCATAAAACTTAAACTCTAATTTGCCTGAATGGCGTATGGTGCCAATAGGAGGCAGCGGAACTTGGTCAGCTATTAAACGGTACAAACCTTCGCCATCTAACGGAATTAAAACATCTTCGCCGCCATTTGCCGTGTTTGATTTTACGTTTGGAAATTTCCAGTCTACAAAATGGTCAGTCAATGTTCCACTTACATCATCTTTATAGTTAAAACGAATGGTAAGTGAATATACCTGGGCGTATTTCTCTGACTTAAATTTTACCGTAAAAGGCAAATTTGTAATGGGAATAAGGTTTATGGTAGAATTTAACGCCGGGCTTTGTATAGTAAGGCCTTTAATTAGGTTGGTTTGTGCTGTAATAGTATTGCCCGTTTTGTTGTTATTGATAATTAGCTTGTAGCTGCGGGTAGAATCTAATTTAGTTTTTAGCTTATACAATACATTAGCATCGTTTGCAAACAAGCCGGTATCTTTAGCTATTTCATTTACGGTACGAAATAAAGGGAAGGTATTGGTTAATAATCCATTAGCATTATATTCTTCCAACTTCACATCCAAATCGGCTGCCTGATAGTTAATAGAATCTGAAACCTCGGCCATTTTAAAGGCATTGCCCTCGCCCAAATACGCTTTATTAATTTTTATATAGTGCGCAGTATCGCGCTGGTTAAGCAAACCATACACTAAAGTAATCTCTTTATAATCTGCCGTTACATCAAGGTCATTCTTACATCCCACAAATACTGAGGCAATAATGGCAGCCAATACAAAATTTTTCATTTTACAAAGATATTGAAGTTTCAATCAATTTAAACAGGGACAGATTTTATAGGTTGTCGGAAGAAATCCCTCCCTCTTTCCCTACAGGGAAAGAGTACTCCCTTTATAAGGGAGAGCTTTAAAAACTATTGTTTCAAAAGTTCGCGTGCATTTTCCAATGCCGCTTCCGATAGTTTTTCGCCGCTTAGCATGCGGGCAATTTCCTCTACGCGCTCATTGTTGCGCAGGGTAATAATGAATGTTTTGGTAATGTTGGCCTTGGTTTGCTTGTAAACCTTAAAGTGCGTTTGGCCTTTACCTGCTATTTGAGGTAAGTGGGTTATGGCAATAACCTGCATAGCTTTGCCCATTTCGGCCATAATGGCGCCGGTTTTATGGGCCGTTTCGCCCGAAATTCCGGTATCAATCTCATCAAAAATAATGCTGGGCAGGGCAGTATATTTACATACCAATGCTTTTATAGCCAGCATAACGCGAGACAATTCTCCGCCTGAAGCTACCTTGGCTAAATCGCCCAGTTTGCTGCCCTTGTTGGCGGTAAATTGAATGTTTATATCATCAGTACCCGTAGCGGTTAGTTCAGGTAATTCGGTAAGAATAATATTTAGCTGCGCATCGGGCATATTAAGGCGGCCCAATGTTTTAACCAGTTCGCCCTCTATTGCGGGTAATGCTTTGCTACGCTGCGTACTTAGTTTTTTAGCTAAGGCTATGCAATTATCGCCCGTGGCTTTCAACTCTTTTTCTGTCGCCAGTATTTCATCGTCCAGCGCCGAATCATCATTAATGCGCAATTGCAAATCGTCGCGCAGAGTCATCAGCTCCAACACCGTTTGCACGTTGTGCTTTTTTTGCAGGCGGTAAATAATATCTAAACGTGCTGTAAGCATTTCGGCTCTTTCAGCACTAAAATCAATGCTTTCGGCTAAAGTATCAGTTTCAGCAACAATATCTTTTAGTTCGATAAGGTTGCTGTTTAAGCGCTCAAATAATTCATTAGCCGCTGTATTGTATTTTGCTATCGCAGCTAAAAGGTTCTTAGCCTCGGTTAATCCCGATATAATATTCTGCTCGCCCTCGCCAAGTAATGCCGCCGCCTTATATAAGTTCGACTTTATATCCTCAGCATGGGTAAGGGTTTCCAATTCCTGCTCGCTTCCCTCCTGCTCGCCCAATTGTAGGCGCGCCTCGTCCAACTCATTTAGCTGAAAGCTGATGTAATCAAACTCGGTTTTTGATTTACGCTGGCGGTCAAGCAACTCATCCAACGTAGTTTTTAATTTTTTGTATTGGACAAATGCCTGCTTGTATTCATCTAATAGCGGGCGAGTAGCTGCAATAGCATCAACAACGGCCAACTGGTAGTTTTTATCAGACAAGCTAAGCGTTTGGTGCTGCGAGTGTATATCAACCAACTGCTCACCTAAATCTTTCAGGGTAGAAAGGTTTACCGGCGTATCGTTAATAAACGCGCGGCTTTTGCCTTCGGCATTTATTTCGCGGCGCACAACAGTCTCATCCGCATAGTCTAAATCGTTCTGCTTAAAAAAGGGCTTTAGCTTGTAGCTGCTAATGTTGAAAGTGCCCTCTACAATGCATTTATTGCCACCTGTTCCCACCGCCGAACTATCGGCCCGGGCTCCGGTAATAAGGCCCAGCGCACCCATCAGGATAGATTTACCAGCACCGGTTTCGCCTGTAATAATATTAAAGCCGGTAGAGAAATCAATCTCTACTTTTTCAATAAGGGCGTAATTGCTAATGTGCAGCTTGCTGAGCATGGGGCAAATCTACGTATTAGTGGTGAGTGGCGAGTGGTGAGTGGCGAGTGG
>JANOCJ010000446.1:0-5525 GCA_031412115.1 Flavobacteriales bacterium | reverse complement strand
GATATTACAACATCAGGATGAAGGGGATTTGGATGCCTTTTTTGCTAAGGGGCTAAAGGAGTATATAAACCCCGTGCATAAATACAAGGGTAAGGAGAAAGTAGGTGATAGGATAAACCGGGAGAAGGACCAAAAAGAAAGCCCTAGCTAATGCCAGGGCTTTCTTAATCAAAAACTAAACCTACTTGCCTTACGATAAGAAGTTAAATATCTATTGGGTAATAAAGCTTACGCTCCGGGAAAGTACATTTTAAAGTGGTTTTAAAGCCTTTTCCTTTTGGCTCTTCATTAGTATCAATTTTATCCATTGGTAATTCTACCCAAATGCCTCCTTTTTTTTCTTCACCAATCATTTCCATTGGCAATTGTTTCCAAAAATAATTGGGGACCAAATGCAAATCAGGTTCAACCGACAGTTTTGCAATTAAAATCTCCTTAGGAGAAAGCGGCAACTCATTTAATAAAATTGGTTTGATTTTCTTTGCCATTATTTCTTAGCTAAAAAATTAACCAATGGAATTTTAATGCAAAACTCATCCGGGTCTTTTTGCATCAAGGTATCTTCATGAAAGATAACGAGTGCCATTTCATAACCCGGTTCAATATTTACATCCCTATATGTAACAAAACCATGAGATACTGACGGTGTTAAAGGTGGGTTATGAGAATTAAATTTATTGGCCATAGCTATCTCTATAAAGTGTATAAAAAAAGCGGGGGCTAGTATTTTAACCTTTGTAGTACCTGTTTTTTGTATAAATTTTTGTTGTGCCGAAACGTACAAATTATGCAACAATGATAGAATTTGAGTATCAAAATTATAATCAATTTGTCTTCTTTCGATTATAGTTTCAATCAAAGAAGGTTCTAGCAAATCAGGTTGTTCCCTTTTCATGCATCAAATATAAAAAAGCCCCTGCATAATTGCAAGGGCTTTAAGCCTGTTTACATATCTAATATTAACAATTTAGGTTTTGCAGGCTCGGGCCTTGGTGTAAAGGTTATTGTTTGCTCTTTTGTGCGGGTAAGTATGTGTGGCCTGCCTAGCATTTTGAGGGCGGTGTTTACCTGGTAACCAAAGCGAAAATCATCCCCTTTGAGGGTATCACCACATATTACTTCACCCCTTACACCGTGCAACGCTAGGTTTAAGGCTGTCATTTTAACACATACGGGGTCTAAATCCTGACCTATCACCACTACTTTACCGTTTGCCTGCTTATTTGCAGCTAACAGGTTTCTACCACTGCCACACGCGGGGTCGTTTACAGAGGGGTAACTGTCGCCATCAACTATTAAGCTGTTCCCTTCTATCGGGCCTACCATCATTGCCATCATGTCGCATACGTGCTCAGGGGTAAAGAATTGCCCAAATGCGCTACGTTTGTAGCTACTGGCTAGTATTTCGTAGTATGTTCCGAATAAATCGTACCAAGCCCATTTGTGGGTTGACTTGAATATTTGTGTTTTCATTACATCCATTGTCAATAGTAGCAACTTGTAAAACTCTTCTTCCTTACCGGGGTATTTTTCCAGCAACTTGGCTTGCCTCTCGTTTGTGGATTCATCCAGCAAAAAGTAGTTTAGGCAATAATCTATATAATCTGTAAATAGCGTGTAGGTGTCGTACCGGCCATGGTCGGTAAGTACCATAAATTGATTATTAAAATCACGCAGGTTGTGCGGAACGTCTTTTGTTTTAATCATTTTGTTTATTGGGTTTGAGGGGTTGGTGGTGTTTTTTGCTTCTTTTTGCGACCGGGGCAAAAAGAAGCCGCCGCAAAGGGTTTTAATCTCTGCGGCGGCTATATTCAAGGGTGCAAACATTATAGGTACAGTAGTAGTGTTTTATCGGCTGAATTGCCTGTTAAATCCCTTACCTGTAGTTTATAAATTTCGGTACTATAGTACTTTACATAGTTTAGGTTTGGCGGGTTAATTTCTAACTCGTCAGCTATACGTGAAGCCTCTGTTATTAGGTCGCCCATGTCTAAGCATTCCGATATATCGCCACCGTTATTCTGAATAAAGTTTTTTAGCGATTGGTTGAAGTTGTCCCTGATGCTACTCATTTTCTTTGTCTTTAATGGGTGCAACTTGTTTTTGAGAGAATAAAAAACACAACGGCCAAAAGTCCTTTTCTTCTTCGCTTGGGGCTGCTTCCTTTGCTTTCGCCTCTCCTTCTTTCTTTTTGGCAACGGGGCTACCCCATACCAATAATGCCCTTTGACCTTTACGAACGGCAAAGCCTAATTTTATCCATTGGTCAAACGTGTGCAACTCAGTGTGTCCTTCGGGCTTGTAGAATGTATCAATTATAGCCTCGTTTACTGATTGGTACTTTTCATCTTCACCAACTAAAGGCTTTACAAATTTGCTCATTGCCTTTAATGCTTCGCGCTTCTCTTTTATAGTCGGCTTTTCATTGGTGTCTTGTGGTTCGGGTTGGTCGGTGGTGTTGAATTTATGCGCCCCTTGTGGCGTAACATCCTGTAACAGGGCGTTAAGTTCGGCGGCTAAACGGTCGGGGTCGTTGGCTTCCCATTCATCGTAAGCACCTGGATAATACAGATTATCTATTTGGGTTTTGGCTAAGTCGGTTTGTTCTGCTATATTTGTACTGCTCATATTTTTATACTTTGATTTTGTTAGCGCAATTTGAATTATGAAGATTGAGTTATAGAAGCCCCACCCTGCAACGGAAAGGGGCTTTTATATTTTACTGCCCGTTTAGAAATTGAATTGTTGCAATTCTGTTTTTGCCTCTGCCAATTTCTCAACGTTGGTACTAACCAAAAGGGCTAATATTTGGGTGATTGCTCCGGGGTTATCCACGTTTAATATGGTGTCTTTGTTAATGTGCAGCACCATTTTTTCACCATCACCCGTTTTAATGGCTTGCATTTCTTTTAAAATACCAACGCGGGTTTCAATTGTGGTAATTTTTTTAGCAAGGGCGGTAATAATTGGCAGGCTCTTTATCCTGTCCTCCGCGGATTGTAGGACGGGTTTTAGCAAGTTGTTTGTTACTGCGTTGTTTGTTTCGGCTAATTTGTCAATTTCTTTTACAACTGCCTCCGCTTTTGGTTGCTCTTGGATTGCTGCAACCTCTTTTAAACCGTTTCCTTTTGATGTTGCGCCGTTTGTGGCTGCTACGGTGGTTAAGCCGTTCGTTTTCTCTTTGCTCATTTTGTTTGTTTTAATACTGATTTATACTTGATTTGTTAGCATTACAAATATACGAAAAATACATTTATTATCTAATTTATATGCAACTTTATTTGTCTATTATTGATATTAAATACATTGATTATCAATGTATTACACTTACTTAATTAACATAACAAATCTAAAAATTATTGTCTTTTTGCAATGATTTTTTAGCTTCAAACTTATAGAACCCCCGCCAATAGGCGTATATACACCAAAACCACATTTTCAAGTGTGTTTTGTGTACAGTTCAACCTCATGCGAGCCCTATCCAAAAAGAAATTTCCACCCTTGGAAATCATAGATATATGATAGGGGGTGCGGGGTATAGGGCTACAAGGGCTGCAAAGGCATCGCTTTTAAGCGATTTTAAGCAAGTGCATGGCTTGTGTTGCCTGAGTTGCTACGTGCGGGAAATCGCATCTAATAGCCTATATCGTGATATTGCCCCTTTATCTGATAAGCGCCCAAAGTGCAGGGTAAAAACATACGCAACAGATTGGTTGTGTGTGTATTGCATATTTAAGAATGGCAATAGGTGTGGCTTATAAGCGCATTGTTTAACGCACGTATAGCAATTTGATTGCAATGTTCGTTTTGGTGTATCGTGCAGGAAATCGCACGAAAATAAGCCATAGACGTGGCTACCCCCTGCTACCCCCTTGTTCCGACAAAGGGGGCAAAAAAGCAAAACCCCTGCGATGGGTATCGCAGGGGTTAGCCTATGTATGTTGTTGGTGTTACATACTGAATGCAGGTGCTGAACCATCACCGTTAGCATCATACTCGAATACCCCCCATGCCAAGGTATCGGCGGCATCGGGTAAGTGGGTAGCTTCTTCGGGCGGGAACCCTTTCTTAGTCTCGGTGCTTTTATCCTTCTCTAACTTACTACCACCTGTACGCAATGGCTTATTGATAGAGCCAGTCTTTTGCATACAGGTAATAAGCTGCCGGCAGGTAGTGCGGTTAAACTCTACACTACCATCCTTTAGTAGGTTGTACCATAGGTTAAACCTAGCTTGGTACTCTGCTGTTTGCCCCATATCTATAGCCCTTACCTGCCACCCTGCATTAACTAAGGCATTGATAACAGTATCATAGAAAGGTTCACCCCCATTGGCGGTTCTACCTTGGTAAGCTGTATGGTCATAATAGTAATACACTACCTTACACTTATGTTGCTTATAGTAATCTATAAACTTCTTTACCAACCCCTCGGTATATAGCGGGGGTTTAACCCAAAGGTTATTGACAAACTTGAATATGTTTTGATGCTCATACTTCTGACCAACTACCATACAGTTAAATTTGTTATTGTAGTCTAGCCCTATGTATAGTGGCTTATCAGGTTGTACATCATCAAAGCATTGGTAATCGTAATCAACAGGCACCATAGCACCCTCAGCTAATTTGTCAACACGGGAATAATTGAAAGCCTCATACCCATGGGCGTACTCGTCCAGTAAGGGGTAAAAGGCAGCATCAAAAAACGTTGGCCGTATATTTAAAATGGAGCGCCTGAACTTCTCGGGTTCGTTGCGCATGGTGTTCCATTGCTCCAATATAAAGTCTATACCTAAGGTATCAACGTTCTCTAACGTTGATGCATGGAACACACCGGTAAGGCCTTTCCGCAATAGATTAATATCCGCCTGTATGCGGTTTATGTGTTTGATAATTACCTTTTGCTTATTCTCGGTAGCCAGGTAATAGGCGTTTTGTAAATCACAAATATCTTGCTGTAGCAAAAGAATAGCGGTTATCCGCTCTTCATCAACCAATGGTTCAAAGTCGTCAAGCATCCACATAGCCGATGGCTTGTCGGGCATATCCGAAACATACAACCGGGAGTGATGGCAAGCAAGGTGCCCAAATATTTCCTGATGGCCGCGAATGGTAAGAAATAACTCCTGTAGGTTTTTCTTTTGAATGTTTTTTACTTCCTCTGCTAAACCCCAATCAACCGAGGGGCCTTGGTTGTTACTTCTATCACTACCTAATAAATAGGTACCCGCACCATTCCAAAAGTGGGCAAACTGGCTGTTGCCCGATGGTGGCCTATAGGGGCTATCCCACTTCCATTTACGGGGTGGCTTTTCATTTATAAAATAGTGAGTACCTTCATACCACCCACGTTTAGCCCACCCTACCTTTATACCTGGTAAAATCTTTAGTGCCATGTTGGCGTAGGTATCAGCTACCATTATACCCATAGAACGCGGCATTTGCCTAATGTTCTCACTGGTAAAAATAGCGCTGGGGCCTTCTGATTTACCCGTAGCCCTTGCCATTGGTGTTACACCAAATTGAGG
>JANOCJ010000445.1:0-3032 GCA_031412115.1 Flavobacteriales bacterium | reverse complement strand
GTATGGTAATTGGATGGTTTTTTTACTTTTACACACTCGCAATGCAAAACAATTCCACACCCCTAAACTCGGCAAACTGGCTAAATTTATATGCTGATGGGTTGTATAGTTATGCCATGAGTAAAACAGATAACGAGCAGTTGGCTGAAGACTTGGTGCAGGAAACTTTTCTTTCAGCCTTAAGTGCTGCAGCGGGTTTTAAAGGCAACAGTTCTGAACGCACTTGGTTATTTGCTATTCTTAAAAAGAAAATTGCCGACCATTACCGTAAAGCATCTACCCGGTATGAAACAAAGCTAATTGGAGACACCGGCGATGAATTTTTAAGCAACTTTTTTAATGAGAATGGCGAATGGAAAAGCGACAGTAAACCTAAAGAATGGGCAGCAGATAATAATAATACTATTGAAGATAAGGAATTTAGAAAAATAATGGGTAATTGTGTTGAAAAATTGCCACAAAACTGGAATACCATTATAACGTTAAAATATTTTGTTGAAAAAGAAAGTGAAGAAATTTGTAAGGAATTGAACATTACCCCGACAAATTACTGGGTAATTATACACCGTGCAAAATTGCAGTTAAGGGCTTGTATTGAAAAAAATTGGCTTACCCACTAAACTCATGTTAAAGAAGTTACTCCATACCATTGTTTTATCGTGCTTAAGGGCAAGCTACCTTATTGAAAAAAAGCAAGGTATAAGCCTTTCAATAATTGAAAAATTGCAGTTGCGCTGGCATTTAAAAATATGCGATGGGTGTAAAAGCTACAATACCCAGTCGCATTTACTTAGTGCGGCCCTTAAAAAAGATGCCGAAGAACTAACTAACCCTTCTTTTAAACTATCAAACGAGGCCAAAAATCGTATTGAAGTGGCCCTTAAAAGAAAATAAAAATACTGTTTGGGTGGTTTCTGTACACAGGTAAAGCCCCCTTTATTATTGATTTCTTATCTTTTATTCTCATTTTTTTTACCCCATTCATGTCCGATAAACAGCATTAATTGTAGGCAATAAAGTGTACACTAAAACCATAGGGCTGCGTTTAGCTAAAAAAACAATTAGCCTTATGAAAACTCAAAGCAACATTCCATCATCGTTTGATGATGTGGTTTTTGAAAACCGGAACAAACTCTATGGCGCTTATGCGTTACGCCGATCGTACAACGGCAGCCTGTTAAAAGCTGTTTTAATCTCTTCGCTAATTTTAGCAGTGGTACTATTTTTAGCCACCCGCAAATGGACTCAAGACCAAATTACCGCTATTAGCGTGCAGTTGGATAGCACTGTGGTTGAAATGTTTGATGAAAAGCCCTACAAACCTGTTGCCGAAGTAAAGCCCGAACCGGCGCGCAGCCATTCGGCATCGCAGGCGTTGCCTACCTATTCGGTAGACGGGCAACGGGCTGAACAACAATTAAATCCCAATATACCCATTGGACCTAAAGACAGGCCCGGCGACCCTGACCCCGGTATGGACCCCGATTGGAAAGAACCCGGCGATGAAGGTGGTGGTGGCCCAATAGTAACTACTACTACCGAAACCAGCACCCCTTTGCGCATTGTGGAAGAAAATCCTGAATTTCCGGGTGGATTAGATGCTATGAGCAAATTTTTAGTAAAATACCTTCAAAAAGACGATGCCTGGAGGGAAATGGGTTTAAGCGGCAAAGTATATGTAGATTTTGTTGTTGATAAACAAGGCAATGTGGTAGATGTAAAAGCCCTAAACGGCCCTTATGAATTGCTTAAAAAAACCAGCGAAAGGGCAATAAAAGCAATGCCTAAGTGGAAACCCGGCCGCCAAAACGGGCACGATGTTTCGGTAATATTAACAATTCCTATAAGCTTTGTTATAAAGTAATATAAAACGGGGTTGCAGGGCTACAAAATTGTTATCTTCGCAACCCCGTTATTTTTATGCAAAAAAAGGCCCCTTTAAAATTAGCTATGGCAGTGTTTAGCGCCTTTATGGCGGTATTATACCTTGCTATTGGATGTTATTTAATTTTTGGCGACAGGCAGTTTGTTGACCAGGTTATAAACCCCATGTTGATGAAAGTATTTGGCGCAGTGCTAATATTAATGGGCATTTTAAGAGGATTGCGTGCATACCAACTATATAACGTTTATCGCGATGTACACTAAATTTTTCTTAGGCTTAACAGCTTCGCTGGGTTTGCTTGTAGCAAGCTGCGGCGGCAAAGTACAAAACCCGCATACCGACACCCAAACATCGGGAACGATAAAGGTAACGTCTGACGACTCGTACGAGTTTTTAGTCGACTCGGAGGTGTATACCTTTATGCAATTAAACCCCGACGCTAAAATCATCCCATCTTATAAACCCGAACCGGATGTTTTTGCTGATTTATTGAAAGATTCGGCACGGGTAATTTTTGCCAATAGGGACCTTAACCCATCAGAAAAAGCTTTTTTTGACAGTATTGGCATTACCCCTCAAACAACACTTATTGGTTATGATGCCATTGCATTTATAGTAAACAAGGAAAACCTTGACACCAACCTTACGCAAGGCCATATACAAATGATTTTTAAAGGCGCCCTTACCAACTGGAAACAGATAAATAAAAAATCGGGCTTAGGAGATTTGCAGGTAGTGTTTGACAACCCAAACTCTGGCAACGCCAGGTATTTTAAAGAGAAGTTTGCACTAGCTAAATTTCCGGCCAATGTGCAGGCAGCCAAAAGCAGCCGCGATGTAATTAAGTATGTTGAGGAAAATAAAAATGCCATTGGTGTAATTGGCGTTAACCTTATTAGCGACCAAGATGACTCTACATCAATGCGTTTTTTGCAAAACACCCGCGTAGTTTATTTTAGCGATGCGCAAGACACAGCATTAAACCACGAATTTTTTCCGCCGCTGGCAGGGCATGTGGCATTAAAGGAATACCCCTTTTGGCGTAATATATACATGATAAAGCGCGAACCCTATTTGGGGCTTGGCACGGGCTTTGTAAACTTTTGTTATTATGACAAAGGACAGGATATAATAAAATTAATGGGCT
>JANOCJ010000444.1:0-4553 GCA_031412115.1 Flavobacteriales bacterium | reverse complement strand
CCGAGGCTACCAACCTTAAAGCGTGGTTATATACTATTATGAAAAATGTGTTTATAAACAACTACCGTCGCACGCTTAAAACCCGTACTATACTTGATAGTAATGCTCCTGTATATACCGTAAACGCCAAACAATTAGGCGGCCCCCGCACCATTGAATCTGTTATTGACGAGAAAGAAATTTTAAAAGCTATTGATACCCTTAGCAGCGATTTTTCTGTACCCTTTACTATGTATTTTGAGGGCTACAAATACAAAGAGATTGCCGAGCATATGCATGTACCCATTGGCACCATTAAAAGCCGCATATTTTTTGCCCGCCAGCTGCTAATGAAAAAAGTATACATGGCAGCATAAATACTTACCTATTGCTATAGTTATAAAAGCCCTTGCTACACAGCAGGGGCTTTTTTATTTCAGGGTAGAATTGATAGATGATAACTCATAACCTAAAACCTCACTACCCACACGCCACTTTTTCCCCACCATCCACTAGCCACACGCCACTTTTAAACCATCCATCGGGCAAAAATTACCAATTATCGAATAGTGCTAAAAAAAGGTTTGGTTGCAATATAGTTTTGCCTTCAGAAAATCGAACCAACGGTTACTAAAAACAAAAAGCATTAACTATAAAATTTAAAGCTATGTCAACTTTAGAATTTAACAACCAAGTAATAGGTTACTCAAAACAACTAAAATATTTTGCCCTTAACCTTACCGCTAATGATGATGACGCGCAAGACTTGTTGCAAGACACTTTGATTAAAGCCATCATGTATAAAGATAAGTTTGCCGATGCTACAAATCTTAAAGCGTGGTTGTACACCATTATGAAAAATGTGTTTATAAACAACTACCGTCGTACTGTTAAAACCCGCAGTATAATTGATACCAACACCAGCCTAAGCCATATTAACGCCAAACAAAAAGGCAGCCCACGCATGGCCGAAAGTACTATGACGGAGCTGGAAGTAAACGCGGCTATTGATAGCCTACCGTCAGACTTTGGTATGCCCTTCCGTATGTATTTTGAAGGCTACAAATACAAAGAGATTGCCGAGCATATGGATGTGCCCATTGGCACCATTAAAAGCCGCATATTTTTGGCCCGCAAAATTCTTATGGATGAGTTGAAAACACTACGTGCATAAAACTAACCACCTCAACATATATTTTAAAAAGCCCCGGCAGTATTGCAGGGGCTTTTTTGTTTTTTGTAAGCATTGGTGTCCACTCTCCCCTCCTACTATAAGCCATTGCTTACAATGGCGCAATGCTGAATATGTAGGAGGGGTGGCTCGACGAGCCGGGGTGGTATATAATTCTTCGGAAACATACTTTCTTTATCTGCTTTTCTTGTCTGCCGTCGGCTTGTTCTTTTATCCGTAGGTTAATTGTTTTTTATTTGAACGAATGAACTCCGTTTGGCTTGACCCAAAAGAACCAAAAGGTCAAGGGCTGTCATTTCTCCCCGACCTGCTACGGGGCGTTCACTAAACCGCGCAAACTTTCTCGCCGCTGGCGGGATTCGAACAGCGGGCGCTTTCCCGCTTGCAGCGGGACGTTCACTTTCCTTGCAGGTGCCCGTTTCGAAATGAAGGCCCGACTTTGCTTACGCATTAATAGTTACTCGTATTTAATCTGTGCGTAGGACGTCCACGAAACGTGCGAACCCGAAATTTCACGGCCGGAGTAGGGAGGGTTGTGCGACAAGTGAAATTTCAGGTTGGGTTTCGTGGTGCATTTTCTTTGGTTCGTTTCTTTTGTGCAAGCAAAAGAAATGAACGCCCCCGGCAGGGTAGCGCCGTAGGCAGAAAAAGAAAGTAAGGCCGTCGGCAGATAAACACCGCAGGCATAAGAAAGTAAGGCCGTCGGCAGACAAACGCCATAGGCATAAGAAAGTAAGACTTTTGGTAAACAGCCGCAGGCATAAGAAAGTAAGACCGTCGGTAGATAAACGCCGCAGGCTACTTATCACCAGCAACAGCCCTTAGCGGCGACGCTTTCCAATCTTTAAAGATGTCGAGCAAATACTCTTTACTAACCATTTTTTGAATACAGGCCCGCACCAAAGGGTATTGCTTAGCCTTTTCATAATCGCGCACATCGGTTGATGAGGTAAGCATGTAGATAACAAAACGCTGGTATACCTCGCGTTTATACCCTTCAAAAGCCTCCATTACCCTCCAGCCCGAGTAAGGCATATTTATATCTAAAAAAACAACTGTGTTTATTGGGTATTGCAGGTAGTTTCTTTCAATTTCTAAAATAGCCTCCTTAGGGTCGCAGTAGCTAGTAACAGCGGCACCGGCAAAAATCCGCTTAAGCTGCATTTCGGTTAACTGGTTGCTAATAGGCTCATCATCAATTAAAATGAACGATGTTGGGTTATTCATTATCATAGGGGTTTAGGGGTTATTGAAAGTTAACCCGTGCTGTGGGGCTTTGCTTAGGTATATGTGCAGCAATAGTACATACGTAGGTTTTTTGCTTTTTTTTGGATGAGAGGGGAGAGAGCCGAGAGCCGAGAGGCGTAAGCCACTCTCCCCCGCTTGAGGGGGTGGCACGAAGTGCCGGGGGAGTTTGCGTTAGGGATGGTAGCGGCAGCCCGGAGCGAATATAATGAGCGAGGACTATAGCGAACAGCCCGGCCCCATCCGTCTTAGGCGGAGAGGGAAACGCCCCTATTATTTATAGCCAATGCCTAATTTGTTCACGCTTTAGCGCATTTTTCATTATTCGCATTTCATTATTAGTTGCAAAAACTACCAACCATCGATAGAATACTACCAGTTATCGAAAATGAGCCCTTTACCCCTTGTAGTGAAGATACATTTGTAAAAGAAAATCGCACAAAAGAAAACGGTTTACTGCTTAAGGAATAAGAATCCTAAAAAACTTAAAAGCTATGTCAACTTTAGAATTTAACAACCAGGTAATAGGTTACTCAAAACAACTAAAATATTTTGCGCTTAACCTTACAGCTAATGATGATGATGCACAAGACTTGTTGCAAGACACCTTGATGAAAGCCATTGTTTATAAAGATAAGTTTGCCGATGCTACAAACCTTAAAGCGTGGTTGTACACTATTATGAAAAACGTGTTTATAAACAACTACCGCCGTACTGTAAAAACCCGTACCATAATTGATACCAACAGCAGCCTAAACTATATAAACGCCAAACAAAAAGGCGGCCCACGCCAAGCTGAAAGCACTATGGCCGAAAAAGAAGTAAACCAAGCTATTGATAGCCTTCACTCCGATTTTGCAACACCCTTTCGCATGTATTTTGAAGGCTACAAATACAAAGAAATTGCCGAGCATATGGATGTGCCCATTGGCACCATTAAAAGCCGCATATTTTTGGCCCGTAAAATACTTATGGATAAACTACAAAACTTGCGCGTAGCATAACCAGCAAACGCAGCTTAAAAAATGCCCTTGTTTCGTAACGAAGCAGGGGCTTTTTTTTAGCGTATAGCTTGTAGCTTATAGGGATGCAATTAGATGAACTTGGTATAGTTAATTATATCAATGCGAGCCTACTAGCTATAAGCTATAAGCTACCAGCTACAAACCATCGGGCAAACACTGCAAACCATCGAATTTAGCCCACTAAAGCTTGACAACGCACGTACATTTGACCTAACAAAATAACCCAATGTTGATTATATATTAACCCACCAATTTTACACCAATGAAAACTATAGGCAACATATTTCAGCACGAGGCAGTAAATACACTACGCAACAAAATACTTACCGTACTATACACCGCATTTACCTTTATGTACCTTTTTAACGTAGATAATTTTAATACCACAGCCTCAGCATTTTTATCTATGCTATACCAACGCATTACCAAGTCGTAAAACCCTTAACCCAATTAAGATTTTTTACAACCCTTAACCCGCACCCAATACATTACTATTACCCAATCACCCAAAATGTATTACATATAAAAAGACCCTTATCGTCTATCGGTAAGGGCTTTTTGTTTTTATATAGTGGCGTGTGGAGAGTGGTAGGTGGCGAGTTGAATTCTTTTAACTCTCCCTTACAAAGGGAGTACCTTTTTGCAAAGCAAAAAGGGGAGGGATTGTTTTTAGCCTCTCCCTAAAAAAAATTGTAAGGTTTTTTAAAGTCATTCGTCTAACTAGCAAGAGACCCTAAAAACCTTACCCTATGTCAACCATAGAATTTAACCAAAAAGTGCTAAGCTTTAGCGACAAGCTAAAATACTTTGCCTATAGCCTTACCGCCAATACCGACGATGCTAAAGACCTTTTGCAAGACACCCTTGCCAAGGCCCTCATACATAGAGATAGCTTTGCCGAGGCCACCAACATGCACGCATGGTTGTATACCATTATGCGCAATATTTTTATAAACAACTACCGCCGCAGCGTGCGCGCCCGCAAGGTGTTGGATGGTAATAACGATATTAACCATGTACATGCCCGCCAACTGGGCAGTCCCATATTGCCAACAGCTATACTAAACCAGAAGGAGATATACGCCGCCATTGAAAATTTAGAAGAGCAGTTT
>JANOCJ010000443.1:0-20399 GCA_031412115.1 Flavobacteriales bacterium | reverse complement strand
ACGATAGCGACATGCTCCGGCGCAAAATTATTGGCGATGATACCATTCGTGTTACGGCTACTGCTGTTCGTGTACCGGTTCAGGGCGGGCATAGCGAGGCAGTAAATGTTGAGTTTGCCAACGATTTTGATTTAGATGAGGTACGCGCGCTTTTAGCAGCTACGCCGGGCATAACCGTGCAAGATGATATTGAAAATTACAGCTACCCCATGCCACTTTCTGCCAACGGCAAAGACGATGTTTTTGTAGGCCGTATTCGCCGCGACGAAAGCAACCCAAACACATTAAACATGTGGATAGTTGCCGACAACCTGCGTAAGGGCGCTGCAACCAATGCTATACAAATAGCCGAATACCTGGCAGCAAATGGACTTATAAGCTAAAGCCTTACATAGGATTTTATCCTTACTTGATTTTATAATTGATTGATAAACAGCCCGCAGCAATGTGGGCTGTTTTGTTTTTGCACATTTCTTACATGCGTAACGCATAGTTTTTGTTTTGCCTTTACGGGGAATTGGCTTCAGGTAGTTTTGAAGCTGTTAAATACCAACCCCCCATGAAGAAAAATATACGTTTAGTACAAAAGCAGGTTCAGAAGCAAAAGCAAAAGATGACAACAACGTTACGCTACGTTGCTGTTGGTGTAGCCTGCACAGCCATTGTATCGGCTGTAGCCTTTACTTATTTTAACTTAGGGCAAAGCGATAGCGCCCGTGCCGGTAACATGGCCGCACCTATTAAAGACCCGGTGAAACTGCGTTATTTTGAAGCTGAAAAAATAGAAGAAACGATAGCATTAAAATGGCGCACCTTAATTGAGGTTGAAAACGACCATTTTACTGTAGAGCGCAGCGAAGACGGCGAAATGTATGAGCCTATAGCTGTAATACAAGGCGCAGGGTTTAGCGAAAGCCGTAAAGACTACACCTTTGTTGATACCGACCCTTTAAACGGTACTAACTTTTACCGCTTGGGCAAAACCAACTTTGAAGGGCAAACAGTATACTCTGAGCCTGTAAAAGTATTGGTAGAGAAAGCTATGCCGGTAAAAATACTATCGGGTGGAAAAAACACTGCGGGCTTAACCGAGATTGTTTTTGAATCGTCGGGCAAAATGGATGTAACGGTAAAACTTTTGGACGTAACCGGCCGCGAGGTTTACAGCAAAATTATTAAACCAACAGCGGGTCGCAACAAGTACACTTTTGAAGATAAAACACAATTAGCCAATGGTATTTACGCAGCCTGCATAGTGCAAGGCAACGCCAAATCAAATACCCTAAAAGTGGTAAAAACTAACTAAGCATTTCATGGTAAACTACTCCTTATAAGAACGAAAAAAGGGAGGCTGTTATAGCCTCCCTTTTTTTATTTATCAATTTGCTAAATTACTTTGCAACAACCATATTTAATGTTTTGCTGCCATCGGCAGTGCGCAAAGTTAGCAAGTAGCTACCTGCAACATATTTGCTTACATCAAACTGGTAAGTATGTGCGCCTTTTAAACGGCCGCCTAGTTGGCGTTTTTCAATCAATTTGCCGCTTAGGTCATATATTTCAATGCTGGCCTGACCGGGTTTTACCACGTTAAAGTTTAGGTTAACAACGTTGTTTGCCGGGTTAGGAAACATTGTTACTTCCACTTTGGCATTGTTTTCTGCTACATCAACAGTGCCATTGCCGGTAATTAATATATCGTCAACCGATATTAGGTTGTCGTCATACGCATCGTGTAAAAAGGCAATAAATATTTTTTGGTTGGCATACTGCGCAAGGCTAACACTAAATGGGCGCAAAAGGCCACGCCAGCGAGCCGAATCGCCTTGGAATACTGCATACGTACCATCAAGTCCGTGTATAAAGCCTTCGGTAAAGTTATAGCCATTCCAAGTACTATCGGGCATTGGGTCTTTGGTGCTGTCATATTCTCCGGCCACAAATAATGTGTCGGTAAACTGGTCTTCAAAATTGGTTGTGGTAGATACTACTACTTTGTAGCCATCGCAATAGTATGGGGTTTGGTATGGTGCCGATTTCCATGACAAAGTAGCCGTATTATCTAACAAATAAATAGATGGTGTAATAAGGAAATTGATAGCCTTGTCAGGAGAATCGAACCAAGAATTAGCGGCAAATACAAAGTTAGTATCGCCTTCCATAGTTAATGAATCTTCAGTAGCAAAAGCATAGGTTAAAAACCATGCTACTGGGCGTTCTGTGGTACCGCCGCTGCCGTCGGCTAAGCCGTCCATATCAACACTGTAAGCGGCTGTATCATATTCTGCCCCTGGTGGGTAATCTTGTATGTAGGTATGATACAATTCATTGTTAAAGTCATCACAATAAATAGAGTCTTGGGCTAGGGCCATATTAGCAACAAACAACATGGCAACTGCGAGTAAAAAATTTTTCATCGTAAAAAACTATAGGTGGTTAATAATTAAACTAAAGGGTAAATATAACCATAAAAACCTATAATTGATTTAGTAACACAAAAAGGGCAGGCTAAAACAGCCTCCCCTTAATGTATAGGTGTGTTGTTGTTTATTTGCTTATAACCACATTTAAAGTTTTACTGCTTCCCTCGCTGCGCAAGGTTAACAGGTAGTTTCCATTAGTGTATTTACTTGTATCAAATTGATAAGTATGCTGCCCTTTTAAGCGCGTACCTATTGCACGCTTTTCTACTAGTTTTCCTGCCATATTATGTACCTCAATAACTATCGGGCCGCTATGGCTTACAGCAAAATTTAGGTTTACCATATTGGCTGCGGGGTTTGGGTATAAACCAAATTCAAGTGTTGGCCTGTTTTCTTCAATGCTAACGGTTCCGTTGCCGGTAACCTTTATATCATCAATGGCTATTAGGTTATCATCATCAGTATCATGCAAAAAGGCAATGAATATTTTTTTGCCAGCGTATTGGGCAAGACTAACGCTAAATGGCCTTAAAACACCACGAAACCGTGCCGAATCGCCATCAAATTGTATATAAGTACCGTCCAAGCCATGTATAAAACCTGTGGGCGAAAAGTTGTAGCCATTCCAGGTACTGTCGGGCATTGGGTTTTTGGTGCTTAAATACTCACCGGCAACAAAAAGTGTGTCGGTAAACTGGTCTTCGTAATTAGATGTGGTAGATACCAATACCTTATACCCATCGCAATAATACGGTGTTTGGTATGGGGCTGATTTCCATGAGAGTGTACCTGTATTATCGGCCAAATAAATAGATGGGGTAATAAGGTAATTAAGCGCTTTGTCTCGCGGTTCAAACCACGAGTTTGCTGCAAATACCAAGTTCTCAACCCCTCCATCTGTTAACGAATCGGCCGAAGCAAAAGCATAGGCTATAAACCACGAGTTTGGGCGCGCAGGGTTTAAGTTGCTACCATCGGCAAAGGCATCGCCGTCTACCACATACCCGGCTGTATCGTAAACAGAACCCGAAGGAAAATCTAAATAGTAGGTGTGGTGTAATTCTTCGTTAAAGTCTTCCCAATAAATGGTGTTTTGGGCAGGGGCCATTTTTGCAATACACAAAACGGCCATTGCAATTATCATTTTTTTCATGGCAAAAAGCTTAAAAGTGGTTAACTGTTGGTTAAAATTTCAAGCTAAATGTATATACAAAATTTTGCACGAAATACAATGATGGCAGACTTTTTAAGCTGTTTTAGTAAAATCGTTCGCGCATGTAACACTTATTTAAAAGCGGACATTTTTCGGTTTCATTATCGGACAGTTTTGGGAAGAAAAAAAACGAAAAAACGAGTGCTTTTACCCGGATTGGGTACGTGGAATTATAAAATAATCTTCTCCATTTTAATGTTGGAGCGCAGGTAATGGCCCTGCTCAAATTCGGCTTCGGCAAAGCCGTATTTGCGGTATAAATGGATGGCAGGGCCAAGCATTGTGTTAGAGAACAGGATTAGTTTTTTAATGCCCTTTTCTTTAGCCGTTTGTATGCAATACTCTATTAACGTTTTACCCAGTCCAAGGCCCTGAGATTTTTCGGATACCGCCATTTTGCCCAACTCAAATTCTTCATCAGTAATGCGCAGTAGGCTTACCGTTCCGGCTACCATACCATCTACAGTTACGTAGTAAATAAAGCCGCCTTTATCAAGTATTTCTTCTTTTGGGTTTGAGAGTGAAATAACGTCGTTAGGCTCTACGGCAAAGTATTTCTCCAGCCACTCAACGTTAAGGGTTTTAATATGCTCTTTAAGGGCATCGGTATAGGGTATTATTTGGATGTTATTCTTCTCCATCGCCGCCTTCGCCGCTCAAATCGTAATACAAAACATCCGTCCAAAAATCATCCACATCATCATCTTCCATCATATTTAAATAATCCGAAGCATCATCGCCCAGGTTATCTTCTGTCAAATTGCCTTTTTTGTAAGCCTCCAATATCTTGTCAATGGCTTCGCGGTCTTGTTGGGCAATGGCTATAAACTCTTCTTGCTGGGTAGCTAAAGGGTCGTCATCAAGCGAGTAAATTTCATAATTCTCCAACAACACATATTTGGCTGTGCGCGCATTTAAAAAGGCTATGGTTTCGTCAACAAAATCCTCAAAGCCTTCGTCCATATAATCAAGCGCCAAGGCGCGTACCATCTTTAAATATTCAATAACCAGTTGTTTGCCTTTTTCAAAGTCGCCAACAATTGCGGTTTCTTCTTCCTCATCAAATATTTTCGACTTAATAGACTTGGTATCGTAGCTAACAATAAGTTGGTAAACATAGCTAATGCCATAAGGATATTCTGATAAGCCAATGGCCTTAAAATCTGCGCCTGTAGCGGTATAATCGTCGGTAGTATATAAGTAGCTGCGGTTTGCCATTTTTGTTTTTATATAGAATAAATTATGCTTTCTTTTTTACGTTGGCTACATAGCCATTATTGCCGGGGCCTACTTCGCAGGTTTCATTCAGTTCAGAGTTAACCATTGTTTTAAAACCTTCCAGTGTTTGCGGATAATCGTACGTTGCACCAAGGGCATCAAAGGTGTCCATTATGGCCCATTCCAAACGCTGTTTGTAGGTAAGGCCAAAGTTTAAATAGTTCCAACAGGGTATAGCCAGTTTGTATAAAATACGTTGCCCAATTCGGTAGGGCCAGCGTTGCATCCAGGTGTCAATAGGCAACCAAATGGGCATATAAAAACGTATCACTTTTAGCAATGTGGCGGGCTTCATTTTGGTGGTAATTTTTCGCCACGAGTATTTGTAGTGAAACCAGTATTTAGGCAATTGGTCTTTATTGTACACATCAACCGAAATTTTGCCACCCGGTTTTACTTTTGCAAACAAGCATTTGTACGATTCGGCCGGATCGGGTGTGTGTTGCAATACGCCGTAGCAAAACACATAATCAAAGTACCCGTCAGGAAAAGGTATGTCGTAAATATTGCCTTGAAAAAGGAAGAAATCGCCTTTGCCTTTGTTGTTTCGGTAGTTGGCCTCAACGGCATTACTATAATCAAACGAAACCAGTGTAGCGCCTGCATTTAAAAATACTTCGGTAAACTTGCCGGCACCCGAACCTGCTTCTAAAATTACTTTTCCTTTCAGTTCTTCAGGTGTCCATTTGGTAAACTTCCACACGCGGCTTGATGAGTTGTTGATGCCCGAGTGGCTGTCTAACTGTGTTGATTGAAACTCATTCCACTGCAGGCCAAAGTTGGCGCTGTAATTATCAACCGGCACCAAACGCGGAATACCGTTTACTATCGGATATTGTTTCGCAGCATCGTCCTTGGCGGTAATAGTGCCCTCCAGCACCTCGCCGTTTTCCTCTTTGGTTACTTCCAGTGTAAACTTATCTCCCCAATAGGTGGTAAAATGTTGCTTATCCATGCTGCTTTTCCGTGGTTTTTTAGAACTTCAAATATACAAGTAGTACGCTTAACCCCAACTGTACTTTCAGTTATAAAAAATAACCCTGCTTATTAAATCACTTGGCTATATTTGTCAACCTAACAAAAAACTATGCAAAACATAACTTTTCCTTTAGAACTGACTTTTAAAATTGGCACCCTTAGCAACGATTTTAAAGCGAACGATGCCAATGGTATACCTGTGGCCTACGTTAGAAGCAAGCTGTTTAAGCTGAAAGAAGATATTCAGGTGTTTTCAGACGAGACACGTACCGAACTAAACTATACCATTAAAGCCAATAAGTGGATTGATTTTTCAGCATCGTATCTGTTTGCCGATGCGCAAGGAAACGATTTAGGCATGATTGCCCGCAAAGGTTGGGCATCTATTTTTAAGGCCCGCTACGAAATTTTTGACAACAATAAAAAGCACGAATTTACCATACAGGAAGACAATGCCTGGGTAAAAGTATGGGACGCTTTGCTGGGCGAAGTACCTTTGATTGGCGCCTTTACCGGTTACTTTTTTAACCCGTCGTACAGTGTAATAGATACCGCAACAGGCCAACCCGTTGCACAACTAAAAAAGAAAAAATCATTTTTTGGCCGCCGTTTCAACATCTTCAGTTTGCAAGACCTTAACAACGACCAGCAAGTGCGCGTGTTATTGGGCTGTATGATGATGGTATTATTGGAACGCCGCAGGGGATAATATTTTATTCTACTTTATTAAAAAGCCCCGACGATTGTTGGGGCTTTTTAATTTTCACCTAATTACTTAGCATTTACTCACCAAATAAATTATACCTCAATCCAACGCGGAACGAAATAAAATTTTGGCGAAAATATTCTTGC
Organism: Flavobacteriales bacterium; assembly: GCA_031412115.1. Lineage (GTDB taxonomy): Bacteria > Bacteroidota > Bacteroidia > CAMBQF01 > CAMBQF01 > CAMBQF01. The sequence goes on along the minus strand of JANOCJ010000443.1, from coordinate 13,655 downwards.
ATAAGGTAATTTGTGCCCGGGTTTGGATAGTAGCCTCCCGATAAATCGTCATTATATTCTTTTACTAAATCTGTACCCACTTCTTTACGCTCTTTGGGCTTATACACCATTGCAGTAAAGTTCACTTCTGCCAATACAAAAATGCGCTTGCTAATTTTAAAATCTGTACCCAAAGCTACTGTACCACCCATTGTATATCCACCCCTGTATTCATAATTAGCAGATTGACTGGGTTGGGTTACGTTTACAATATATAAATGGCGGATATTTGAAACCCCGGTATTTATTGAAGCCTTTGCATAAGGGCATATTTTGGCTGAATTGAATATAGAGAGTTGACCGCCCAACGATGCATACCAGCCCGAGGCTTTGTCATACCCAGAAAAATAACCATCATAATTATGCTTGTTGGCTAGCAGCATTGAAAATGCTGCGAATAAACCTGTACGGCGATTAAAATTATATCCTACTTCCACTGTAGGCATATGGCCTGCTAAATAAGCCTTCGGAGTATATTCACCGGGTATGCCTCCCGACTTATTTTGATAAAAATCGGGTATAAAGCTTCGGGTATTATAGCCATATGATGCGGCCACCCAAAAGCCCTGTTTTTTAACACCTGTTTTAGTAGTGTCTTGTCCAAAAGCAAGTGTTGCAAACAGGCATAAAGCAATGGCGTAGAGGTCTTTCATGCGCTAAAGATAGTAATCTTACCCCAACCGCTCTTTCAACCCTAACCTAAACTTGCGAGAGGTATCTAGGGCAATATCGTAGCCAGCATCGGCATGGCGGATAACGCCCATGGCAGGGTCGTTGTTTAATACGCGTTTTAAGCGGCGTGCTGCATCATCGGTACCATCGGCAACTATTACCATACCCGCGTGTATAGAGTAGCCTATGCCTACGCCGCCGCCGTGGTGTAATGATACCCAACTTGCGCCGCCGGCAGTATTAATCAGGGCGTTTAAAACAGGCCAGTCGGCAATGGCATCGCTACCGTCTTTCATGGCCTCCGTCTCGCGGTTTGGCGATGCTACCGAGCCGGTATCTAAATGGTCTCGGCCAATAACTATCGGCGCTTTAACGCGGCCATCTTTCACCATTTCGTTAAACAGCAAACCGGCCTTCTCGCGGTCGCCCATGCCCAGCCAGCAAATACGGGCCGGTAGGCCTTGAAAAGCAATACGCTCTTGCGCCATAGTAATCCAACGGTGCAACGATTTATTTTCAGGAAACAACTCTAACAACGCCTTGTCAGTAGCTAAAATATCGGCAGGGTCGCCGCTAAGGGCAGCCCAACGGAAAGGGCCTTTACCCTCGCAAAACAGCGGGCGCACATAGGCCGGCACAAAGCCCGGAAAATCGAATGCGTTTTTAACGCCGCGTTTGTCTTTTGCCTGGCCACGCAGGTTGTTGCCATAGTCAAACGTAATGGCGCCGCGCTTTTGCAGTTCAAGCATCAGCTTTACATGGTGCGCCATCGTATCTAAACTGTCGGTTTTATATTCTTCGGGGTTGGCATCGCGCAGGGCTTTAGCCTCTTCTACACTCATCCCTTCAGGAAAGTAGCCAATCAACTCATCGTGTGCCGATGTTTGGTCGGTAAGGGTATCGGGTGTAATATTATGCTCTATCAAACGGCCCAGCAAAGCGGTAGCGTTGCATAATACGCCTATCGAAATGTTTTCGCCTTTGGCTTTATGCTCCAGCGCTGCATCAATAGCCTCGTCAATATTGGTATATTTTTTATCAAGGTAGCGGGTTTCCAAGCGCTTATCTATGCGCCATTCTTCAACCTCTGCCGCAAGGCAAACGCCTTCGTTCATAGTAATAGCTAAAGGCTGCGCGCCACCCATTCCGCCCAAACCGGCGGTAACATTTAGCGTTCCTTTTAAGCTGCCGCCAAAATGCTGGCGGGCCAACTCGGCATAGGTTTCGTACGTGCCTTGCACAATGCCTTGCGAGCCGATGTATATCCAGCTTCCTGCCGTCATTTGGCCGTACATGGTAAGGCCCATAGCTTCTAACCTCCTAAACTCATCAAACGTAGCCCAATGGGGCACTAACATAGAGTTGGAAATGATAACACGCGGGGCATCTTTATGGGTAGGTAAAATACCTACGGGCTTGCCGCTTTGTATCAGCAGCGTTTCGTCTTCTTCTAAATCTTGCAGGGCTTTTACAATTAGCTGTAGCGACTCTACATTACGTGCCGCTTTGCCCGTGCCGCCATATACTACAAGGTCCTCGGGACGTTCGGCAACATCAGGGTCAAGGTTGTTGTGCAGCATACGCAGGGCGGCCTCTTGCACCCAGCCTTTGCACGATATGGTTGTACCCGTTGGGGTTTTGAAATTTGCGGTATCCAGTTTTGTCGACATAGTTGCCATACGATAGAATTGAAGTGTAAAGATACAATGTTAGGCAAATTGGTTTTAAACGCATAGGGTGACAAATCTCATAAAAACGTTTGGCTGCATTATTGTACCTTTACCCTTGTAATTTATCAAACACACTACATGAAAAAATATTTTGCACTAGTAATTATAGCCATAGTAGCATTAGCCCAAACAGCCACCGCGCAAGCGCCTGCAAAAAGCATAGGCTGGCAAGAGATGAAAAACTTCCACCATTTTATGAGCGGCACTTTTCACCCCGCCGAGGATAATGATTTTGCCCCGCTGCGTGCCAAGGCCGACAGCCTGTACCTATCTGCCGTAGCATGGCAACTATCGCCCATACCGGCCGATTTTAAAGAGAAAGAAACGAAGGAAACGCTTGAAATATTAGTGCGCCAAACCAAAGCCATTGCTGAGGCCGTTAAAAATAAAGTTGACGATAAAGAACTGTTTAAAATGATTAACGAAGCGCACGACACTTTTCATAAAATTGTAGGCGAGTGCCGCAAAGATGATTAATTAAAAACTGATAGATGATAATTGAAAACCCGGACAGCGCTGCTATTCGGGTTTTTTATTTTTAGCAATTTTGCCTTTGCTTTTATCAAACCCGTAAGGGCAATGGCGGCAACCGTTTTGGCAGCAATAACCCCGGCGCAAAAGGTACTGTTCGGTAAAAACAATATAGCCTTCCTCGCTGGTGTAATAATCGCCGGGCAAAAACTTTGATGGTTTTTCAAAGCCGCTCATATCATCGCTCATGCTGCAAAGATAGGGGATTTTAGGGGAGAGGGATGAGCCGAGTGCCGAGAGGAAAAAATTCTATATTTGAAAATGGAATTTAAAACCGTTGAACTGAACAGCTTTCATGTAGTGGGAGTTACCGTGCGCACTACCAATGCCAACAACCAAGCCCAAGCCGATATTGGCACTTTGTGGGACCGTATTTTTGCTGAAGATTGGGCCGCTAAACTGCCTATGAAACTAAGCGGCGATATATACAGCTGCTATATTGAGTATCAAAGCGATTATACTGCTCCGTACACTTACCTACTGGGCTTTAAAGTGCCCGATTTAGAGAATATACCTGCCGGTTTTACAGGCCATACCGTGCCGGCCAGCAACTACCATGTATACACTGCCAAAGGCAAAATACCAACCAGCATACACGTAGCGTGGACCCATATTTGGCACAACGAAACCGAGCGCGCTTACCAAGCTGATTTTGAAATTTTTCCTAAGGATATTAACCCTGAAAATGCAGAGGTTGATGTATATATAGGTGTAAAGTAGAGGAGAGAGAAGTGCCGAGAGAGGAGAGGAAAATTACTTTACTTTAAACGAACAGCTGATTGGATAGTGGTCAGACAGCTCGCGGGCTATAACTTCAAAGTCGGCGCTTTGAATGTCTTTGCTATGCAAAATATAATCAATACGGAACGAAGGGAAACGGCCAATATAGGTACGCCCAATACCCGAACTACTTACCTTAAAAGCATCGTATAATCCGCGGCTCATAGTGCGGTAGGTGTATGAAGTTGGCGAGTCGTTAAAATCGCCGCAAACAAGCACTTTATAAGGGCAGTTGCGTATATGGGCCGATATAACTTCGGCCTGCCAGGCGCGGCGCATAAAGGCCTTTTTCATGCGAGACATAATGGTGCTGGCGCCGCCCAACTCGTCAATATCATTCTTGTTGTTTTCGTTGCCTATAGCATCTATAAACTGTATATCCTCTTTTCTAAAACGGACAGATTGCAGATGGACATTATACACCCTTACGGTGTCGCCATCAATCAGCACATCGGTATAAATACAACGGTTGGCCGATGTTTTGGCAAATACAATGCTGCCTTTGTTTAGTATGGGAAACTTGGTAAATGTGGCTATACCAAAGTGGTTTTTCTTTTTTACAGTAGTGGTAATTTCTACGTGGGTGTTCTTCGCTTTCATAAAACCCTTCATGGTATCAAGCGAATTAAAATCCAGCGCATCTTCATAGTAAAACTCTTGAAAACACACAATATCCGGCGATTCTTCGGCCAGCAGGCCAAACATTTGGTCGCGGGTTTGGGTATTGCTGGTCCAGTTGTAAAGGTCGAACAGGCGCACGTTATACGACATTATCTTGTATACCGAATCGGCCTTTTCTGCCATCTCCTTCTCGGCCTTTTTATTGCTAAAAAGTTGTATGTGGTAAAAATTATCAAACGTACGAAAACCGATAACCATGCAGATAAACGAAATGAAGAACTGTGGCCTTAGTAGCACGCCCCAGTACATAGCAAACAGTACGTTTATCAATAAAATAACGGGGTAGCCTAAGCCAAAAAATGCCAGTAACGAAAAATCGGCAGGGCTGTAGCGCGACGCTAAATATGAAAGTAGCAATGCCCATGCGGCAGCCACATTCAAAAACAATAATACCTTATTTGCCAGCGATAGCTTTTTCACTTTCGGTTTTTCCTCTGCGCTTTTCTGAAGCGCAAAAGTACAAATACTTATAGCGCGCTTAACGCTCTTTTATTGCAATGATTTTTACAACCTTGCCCGCCATGCAGGTGCTCATTACGCCTGTTTGTACAACATAATCAACAAACACCTTTTTTCCGTCTACCAAAGTAATGTCAAAAGCCGCTAGGTTAGTGGGTTGCAATTTGTCACCGTTGGCAAGTTCAATCATCCACTTGCAACCATCTAACCCGGCCATGTTTTTTAACACCCCGTCAACACCGGGTTGCTCTTTAGGTAGGGCAGTTTGCTCGCGCGTATCTTTCTTGTTAGCCTCTTTTTTTGCCTTGCAACCGGCAAATATGCTTACCAAAAGCAATAGTATAGTTAGGTGTGCTATGTACTTATTCATTCCAGCGGTAGGTTTCTTGTTTTAGTCCCGCAAGGTCAATCACGCGGTCAACCACGGTTGCGGCCAGTTCCTCAAACGTTTGCGGCTTGCTGTAAAACGATGGTGTGGCAGGGCATATAATACCACCGGCTTCGGTTACCGTTTTCATATTATTAAGGTGGATAAGGTTGTAGGGCGTATCGCGCACCACCATTATCAGTTTGCGGCGCTCTTTAAGCATTACATCGGCAGCGCGGGTTACCAAATCGTCAGACACGCCCGAGGCTACACGGCCTAATGTACCCATTGAACAGGGGCAAACAATAAGCGCACCAAAGCTTGATGAACCTGATGCAATAGGCGCCATAAAATTGTTTTTCTCGTAAAAGGTAAAGGGGTATTTTTCGTAATCGGTATTGCCCAGTTCATATTCCCAAACGTATTTGGCATTGGCGCTCATTACCACAGCCACCTCGCTTACCTGGCTGCTAAGCGCAGAAAGTTTATCAAACAATACTTTGGCGTAAATGGCGCCGCTGGCACCGGTAACAGCTACTGCAATTTTATGATTCATAGTGTAGTAGTAACGCGCTTAAACGCTAATTGTTTGTATCGGTATTACCCTGAAATACATACCGTAACGATAGGCACAACGAGCTACTGTATTGACCACGGTTGAGTATAAACACTGCATTGCCCTGATGGCTGCGTATAGGCGCTACCGATTGTATGCCACGCAGGTTTACCCAAAAGCTTTTGCCTATATTGTAATTGATGCCCAATAGCGCGGCTATTTCAACCTTTTTAAACTCACGGCCGGGTACGTTATAGTCGCCTTGCTCGGTGCGTTCTAAATGGCTTATAAGGTAGCCAAAGCTTGGCCCCAGTTCAAAAGCAAAGCGTTTGCCAAAGGGCATAAATTTGTATAAAAGGGGTAATTCGATGTAATTTAACCCAAGTAAATACTTGGTTGGGTCATCATCTTTAGGGGCTTTGTATGCGCCCTTTTGAATGAAATTAATTTCGAACTGAAACCAATTTTTTGTGTTGATGGCATAATTGCCAAATACCCCCGCAAAAGCCCCCGGCTTATTAAAGCCTGATAGGTTATCGCCAGAAACCTGATTTACCGAAAAACCCAATGATACACCCCCGCCAAAGCGGCTTTGGGCCGAAAGAATAGTAACGCAAAATAAAAAGCCTAGTGCGGCTACAAAACGTTTCATTACTGAATAATCTTTTTCTCTTCTACCTGCACAATCTCTTTAGTAGCTGTGTTGTAAAGAAATGCAACTACCGCACAGTGGCCTGCAACCCAAGTTGGGTCAAGCGTCATGCTAAATTGCTGGTTAAATGTATTGCCCGGTGCCAATGCCCCGGTGCCTACAGCTGTGCCTGCATTGCCGTTTAGGCTACCACGTAGCACATGGCGGTGTACATAGGTATCAATGTCGTTCGGGTTTAAAGCATAATCTTTTTGCCAGTTTACAATGCTATCTTCGGTAAGGTATACGCATAGCATATAATTGCCCGGTAGGTCGTCCAAAATATCAATATCAACCGTAGTGTTTACTTGGCGTGTGCCTGCGCTGTATGTGTTGGTTACTGCAATTTCGGCATCAGGTTCGGCGGTAAGTATTTGCGCTACTGTAGTGGCCCAGTTTGAATAGCTTTGTACGGCATTGCCATTTACCACTTTGCGGTTTACCATGCCGTTTGGCAGACCTATTCCGCTGTTTTGAAATTCGTTGTCCCAGTAGTTGCCCACAGGGGTGCGAAAATCGTAGGTAAAGGTGGCGCTACCGCTTGGATTAGGGTCGGCAAAAAAGCCAACGTGTATGCCCATAGCAACTATTTTATCGCCATAAATGGCTTTAATAGCATCAATGGCTTCGGCTGCGCGGGGGCAATTACCGCATTTTTGGCCTGTATAGTCTTCTATCAACACCTTGCGCACAGCGCCGGTATCGTTGCTGCCTTGTGGTTTTTCAGAATATGGACCCTCTATCTTGTCGCAACCGGCAAATAGCGCTACCACTAACAGAATTGAAAAAAGCTTTTTCATAATACTAAACTATATAATCAAAGATAATGAAAACACGTCTACTTTGTATCAATAACGACGGCAACCGAAAAAGGTTTATACTAAAAACTGGTACTTACTGATACCGTTAAACCGTTAGATGCCGGTACATTGCGGCAAACACCACCTACGCAAAATATACCTGCGCGCTGGCGGCCATAGGTTGCCATAATACGGTGTGGCCCACGTATGTAGGTTACTGTACCGGTTACATAATGTATGCGTTGGTTTTTATCATAGTTGCCGTAGTTGTATTGGTCAATAACCGAGAAAAACCAGTTGGGCGCAACCGACAGTTCTACCAAAGCCATAGCCCAGCTACCAAAATCCTGCTTGGTATACAGGTTTTGCAGCTCGGCGTGTAACGCTGTTTTTTTCGATATTTTGTAGTTAATATCCAACACCACAATATGGCCTTTTACAATACCATATACAACGGCATTATAGTTTTGAAATTGCACAATGTCTTTATTATATTCAAAGTACATGTACATTAAGTTGGTTTTCAGGTTTTTATTCCACTTGTGGTTTATCTCTAAATTTATATCGCGAAACAAGCGGGTTTTGCTTACCGCCAAAAAGTCTGACCGGTAGCCAAACGTATCGTTATCGGCAGCGGTGCGTTCAATATCATTTACGGCCGAAAAATTCAAACTTAAATCAGTGCCATATTTGCCACCCAGTTTGCTGCCTTTTTTTATTTTGTATGATATTTCGCCTTGCGCAGCCATCTCGCCATTGGGCTGTGTGCCGTAAGGGTATATAGTAGCTGCTAAATTGTAGGTATGCTGCTTGGTAAGCGCAGGCAAAAAGTTGGTGGTAAGGTTGGTAAGCGTAGCTGTTCGATCCGACCGGTAATCCATATTATCAAGCCTTTTTACCCCCATTAATATACCAAAGCCCTTTTGCGAATACGATGCCTGTATTAATAATGCTTGCCCCGGGCGGTATATGTATCCGTTTACGGCCGATGGGTCATTCAGTTTGTACGAGTACTCTGAATACAGGTTAAACTTGCCATAGCCAATGTTAATGCGGCCTGCAAAGGCAGCCATATTTTCGGGCAAAATATAAATTGGGTCTTCGTCTTTTTGGTAAATGCTAACGCCGCTTACGCCTGCAGTTAGCTTAAATTTTTTACCGTCCCATTTAGATATAAGTTCGTTAAAATTCACCTCGCCATCAGCAGCACGCACAATGCCCGGGCTCCGGTCAAAAAAGGTGCGTTGGCGGGCTATTAAAACCTTGGTGTAAATACCTGCACGCGGGGTAAATTTTACGCGTATGCCATCGAATGAATTATCAACCCCTAGGTTAGGTTCCCAATACGAACGTAGTACTGTACCGGTGCCAAACTGCTCGTAAAAGTTACCGGCAGTTATTTCAAGCCCCTGGTATTCATAACTGGCAAAGCGGTTGGCAATGCCTATGCCTTTGTAGCGTGGGTCAAACCCTTGCAAAACGGGCATATAACTTTCTAAACGCACACCGGCAGTAAAATTACCGCGGGTGTAAAACAGGTTTAAAAATCCGTTTGAGCGTATTTTTTCGGGCACCACCGGCGCGCCAATTAATGAGTCGGGGTTGTAGTACTGAAAATCGAACTGGAAGTTGCCATGTATCTGGCCCAAATCAATTGATTTTTTAGCGGTGTCTTGCTGGGCAAACAACATAGTGGTAGCACCCAATAACAGTAAAGACAATAGCGTTTTTTTCAATGCAAAGCTTTTTTGCAAATATGGGGAATAGTTGGCAGTTGGCGGTTGGTGGTTGGCAGTATTTTTAACCCTGCGCTTTAGGCTCTCCCGCATTCACCAATGGCTTTACTTTAGTGCCAATCAACTCAATAGATTGCATTAGTTTTTCGTGTGGCAAGCCGCCTACATCCATTTGAAAAGAAAAGCGCGATATACCACCTAGGGATTGGCTATGGCGTAGTATTTTTTCGGCCACCTCCTCGGCAGTGCCAATAAGGTAAGCACCGGTAGGACCATTTTGGGCCTCAAAACGGGCCCGGTTGGTAGGCGGCCAGCCACGTTCTTTGCCAATTTTATTCATGCCGGCCTCATAGCCGGGATAAAACTCATCCATAGCCTGTTGGGTGCTATCGGCCACATAACCAAATGAGTGTAAACCTACAGACAATTGTTCGGGCGTATAGCCTGCTACCTCTCCGGCACGGCGGTATAAGTCTACCAACGGACGGAAACGGTGCGTCTCGCCGCCAATAACAGCCACCATAAGAGGCAAACCTAACGTACCTGCGCGAATAAATGATTCGGGGGTGCCGCCAACGCCCAGCCATATAGGCAGCGGGCTTTGCAATGGGCGGGGATATACCGGCTGATTATTTAATGCCGGGCGGTATTTGCCCTGCCAGGTAATATGCTCGTTAGCACGAATTTTTAGTAATAAGTCCAGCTTTTCTACAAAAATTTCATCGTAATCATTCAAATCAAACCCAAAAAGCGGAAATGCCTCTACTGATGAACCCCTTCCAACCACCATCTCAGCCCTGCCTTGCGACAGTAAATCGAGTGTGGCAAACTGCTGAAAAACGCGCACAGGGTCGGCAGCGCTAAGCACCGTAACGGCGCTGGTTAGGCGTATATTTTTGGTGCGCATGGCTGCGGCTGCCAATATCAGGGCCGGTGCTGAATCGAGGTATTCTTTACGGTGGTGTTCTCCAATGCCAAAAATATCATGGCCCATGCGGTCGGCATGTTCAATACGCTCCAGCAACTGGGCAAGTGCCTTTTGACTATCTAAAGGGTTTTGCGCATTTTCATTTATAAAGCGTGCAGCAAAACTATCAATTCCTATTTCCATGTTACAATTAACAAATAAAAAGCAGATTGTTTAACGCATAAAAAAAGCCACCCTTTAGGGGCGGCCTTTCCATTTTAATCTCTTAAACAATTATTGTTTCCCTGTAAGCTTTTTAACCTGCTCGTACAGCTCATCTTCATCACCGGGGGCATAACTGTTGTGCGACCATACAATGTTGCCGTTACCGTCAACTAAAAAGGTCATAGGCGGGTTGTTTACACCCATTGCGCGCCTAAAATCGCTGTTGGGGTCTAAAAGAATCTCATAGTCCCACCCTTTACCATCAACAAATGGGCCTACTTTGGCCATGTTACGTGCATCATCTATTGACACTGCTACTAACACAACGCCGGTTTCTTTTTGCCATACGGCATATTCTTCGGCAATGGTGTTAAGTTCTTTAACGCAAGGTGCGCACCAAGTGGCCCAAAAATTAATAATCATGGGTTTGCCGGCGTTGCTAAGGTCTTTCGTGTCAAAGGTGGTGCCATCAAGCTTTTTAACCTGTACTGATGGTATAGTTCGGTTGCCTGTTTGGGCAGCTGCCTGTAGGGCAAACGTTGCTAATAGTAGTATGAGAATCTGTTTCATTGCTTTGTATAAAATAAGTAACCGGCAACCGGTATGCAAAATGCACGCCACGATCGCCGGTTACACTATTAAAAACTTTATTACTTAGCTATAGTAACTAATTGAGTATAGCGTTTGTTGCCGGCGTTTACGCTTACTAAGTAGATGCCATCAGCAAAAGCTGAGAAATCCATATTGTAAATGTGTTGACCCGAGGCAATGCTTTGTTTATTTTCGGTATAAATTACCTGACCCATAGCGTTGGTAACGGTAATAGACACATCTGCTTTGTTAGAAAGGTTTAGGTCTAAGTTAAAGTTGCCTGTAGATGGGTTAGGGAAAACTTTAATACCAACAGTTGCAACTTCTTCGTCAACTGCAGTAAGGCCCCAGCCAAATTTGGTAACCTCAGCGTCGTTAAATGTACCACCAGCAACAATTGTGTTGCTGTTGTTATCAATAACCTGATAAGTACCATTACCGTATGAACCAGATATACCGTCGCCATAAGCATCATAAATTTCAAAGCTGTAGCAATCGTTAGCGTTAAGGGTAACAATTTTGTCAGGTTGAGGGTATTCGCCTACTATAGGTTGGTTGTTACCATCAATTTGATTAGCATATGGGCCACCAGAACCACCGGTTACTGTAGCACCGTTTGATTTTTTAAGTTTCCATGTAGTTTCTTCGCCAAAAGCATCAGTAGTAATTTTAACAGTAACCGTATTGGTTGCGCTTACTACGTTTGAAATTTCTATAACCTCAGATGGTGTTTGGTCGTTGCTGGCGTTGTTGTTAGGCGTAACTATACGGGCAAAAATAGGACCGTTGGTAGTTGGGAAAAACCACTCGTCAATAGTAACTTCAGTAACACCAAATTTAGGTAGGTTACCGGTCCAGTTGTACCAGCCGGCAGATTGGCCATTAAAAACAGCTTCAATAGAAACCTGTGTAAGAGGCTCGCTGCCCATGTTTTGTAAACGTACTTTAATAGGCATGGTGCCTTTTTCGCAAGCCTGTGTTGAACCGGTGTAGGTTAACAAAGCAGGGTCGTAAGCAAGTGTTGGAAGCGGGGCGCAGCCTTGGGCTAAAGAATATAGCTGTGCGGCTGAATTGTTAGTGCTTACCAATGTTAAAATGCGGTTAGGGCAAATTTTGTATAGGGTAGGAAAATAGTTAATGTTGTAATCATTTAAGATTGAGCTGTTAGGCAAGTCGGCAATAGGGTAATCAGTACCCGCTGTCCAGTCGCCTTGGGTATAACCACTGTAGCTTTGGTTAGCTACTGTTCCGCTAATTTGTGCTCCGGTATTTGTTAATTCACCTTCAAGGTACAATACCATTACATCATTAGTAGTGTTGGCATTAACGCCCGGTTGGCCTGCAGGACCATGTTCAGCCCAAAGAGACTCTAATTTACCGCTGGTATGAAAGCCCCAGCAAGGTCCGCACCATGCAGCCGAAATGTCGATATAGACTGTTTTGCCTTGGTCAAGGTAGGTGTATAAATTGTGTGTGTTGCCATTAATGTCTGTAACGGTAAAGTCTTCTGCTACAGATAAATCGGGCACTTGGGCACTTGCGCTGGTGCTAATAAACATTGCTGCCAAAGCAACAAACGCTGAAGTATAAATTTTTTTCATTTTTAATTTGTGATTAAGATGATGTAACCACAAATTTAAAACTTGTTGTTAATAAACAATGCGTTTTCAACAAAAACTTTTGTTTTTCTAAAATAGGCCGTGCATTTCTGCATCTATTTTCGATATGATGTCGCCCAAATGCTTAGGGTTTTCGGGAAATTTGTTGTCGTCAACGTCAATAATCAACAAACGGCCACCGGTATATTCGCTAATCCAGGCTTCGTAACGCTCGTTAAGGCGGCGCAAATAATCAAGGCGGATAGAGTTTTCATACTCACGGCCACGCTTTTGTATTTGGTTTACCAAGGTAGGCACGCTGGCACGCAGGTATATCATCAAATCGGGCGGCGCTATAAGCGACGACATTAGATTGAACAACGTAGTGTAGTTATCAAAATCGCGCGTGGTCATAAGGCCCATAGCATGTAGGTTGGGGGCAAAAATATGCGCATCCTCATAAATGGTACGGTCCTGTATTACAGGCTTTTTGCCTTGGCGTATTTGCAACACCTGGTTAAAGCGCGAGTTAAGAAAGTATATCTGCAGGTTGAACGACCAACGCTGCATATCTTCATAAAAATCATTCAAATACGGGTTTTCGTCCGCATCTTCATAATGGGCATCCCATTTATAATGATTAGCCAACAAGCCTGTTAACGATGTTTTGCCCGACCCAATGTTGCCTGCTATCGCAATATGTTTTGCATTCGATTTTTCGCCCATGATAGTTATTAAAAATGCAAAGCAAAAGATTTATTGCATTACTACAAGCAATTGTTAGTAAGTTGCCGAAGAAAGTTGCCCTGAATGAAAAAATATGCGCTGGTAATACTGGTTATTATAGTTGGATTGTCTGCAAAAGGGCAAGGCCTGTTTACCAATGTATTTGCTGAAGCCGGCGGGCAAAGCAGCTATTTCAGGCACAGCGCAACAGCAGGGTTGCATGTGGAGGCCAGATCTTCACAAAAAAAAGGACGGTTGCCATACTTTTTTATCGCCGGCAATAAGGACAGCCTTAATACATCAAAAGAAAAAATAAAAGATTTTTTTCATCGGTGTATCCCAACTTTCTGGATGGTCGGAGCTAATGCCGAATATTTCTTTTTAGAAAACAATTGGCTCATAGATATTTCCGGTGGAAGTAGCTATAAATTGCGTAAAGAGGGGCGCTATAGCCTACACCCCGGCAGGTATTCAGGGCTTTGGAATGTTTGGCTGCACTATAAATTTTCACCCAATTTTAAACAGCAATACATATGTCCTGAAATAGCTAAAGGGTTTTATAGGTT
>JANOCJ010000442.1:0-3213 GCA_031412115.1 Flavobacteriales bacterium | reverse complement strand
GAAGGGGCGCAAACCCTAAAAGTATTGGGCAAACGCAATAAAGAACGCATTATACCCATGGCTCCCGAAATGGTAGAGGTATTGAAACAATACCTGGGTGAACTGGATAAAGAAGAATATGCCGCCGGTAGCCCCGCTATTTTCTTCACCCCAAAAGGCACGCCCGCCACACGCCAGTATATATATAAGGTAGTAAACAAATACATGGGCACCGTTACCACCCTTAAAAAGAAAAGCCCCCACGTACTGCGCCATACCTTTGCTACACATATGCTAAACAACGGCGCACCCATTAATGATATTAAAGAAATTTTGGGCCACGCCAGCCTTGCAGCTACGCAGGTTTATACCCACAACACCATTGAGAAGCTGAAGGAGGTTTACCGTAAGGCGGGGCTACGAAAAGAGGATTGATATTATCACTTCAAATAAGGAATTGTTATAGGGAAACGTTGATTTAATTTGTTCAAGATATTGTCTACCGACGGTCTTACTTTTTTATTCACTCTTTAATTGTTTTTTATTTGTGTGGATGAACTTCGTTTCTTGATAAAAAAGTAAGAAAAAAATCAAGGGCTGTCATTTCTCAACGACCCACTACGGGGCGCTACACTAAAATCTGCAAACTAGTTTCGATAGTTGCCTATCGAAACCTCGAACAGCGCAGATTTTTAGCGTTTCGCTTCCTTGTGTGTCCCCGTTTCGAAATGAAGGCCCATCCTTGCTTACGCGCATTTAATCTGTGCGTGGGTTTTGTTCCGCAAAATTTAGTGTGGACCTGAAAATTTCGCATGATAGTGCGGATGGCGCACGCAGTGCAAGGCGAAATTGAAGGTCGGTAATTTTGCGGTGATTTTTTGGTTCTTTTTGATCTAGCAAAAAGAACAAGCCCCCGGCAGGGAGCGCCGAAGGCAATTTAAATCAAGGTTTAATACCCGAACGAAGAGATATGGGAGAAATTTTTTTCTAACTACTTTTACACCTTGCAACCCCACAGCTACATAACCATCGCCTCATCTGCCGAAGGCCAGTTTAAAGACCGCGGCAGCAAGTTTTTGGCATTTGCCCTGCCGTGTTTTACTGAGGAAGAAGCCAAGCAAACCGTTGCCATGTTTAGAGATGAGCACCCATCTGCCGTACACCATTGCTACGCCTACCGCTTAGGCGCTAATGGGGTAAACCAGCGCAGCAGCGACGATGGCGAACCCGGTGGCACAGCCGGCAGGCCCATTATGGGGCAAATACTATCAAGCAGCCTTACCAATATTATAATAGTAGTGGTGCGCTATTATGGCGGCACGCCGCTGGGTGTTCCCGGATTAATAAATGCCTATAAAACAGCCACTAACGAAGCCATTACCGCCGCCCAAGTAATTGAAAAACAGGTAGAAGAAGAATATACCGTTACTTTTGCCTACGCCCAACAAGGCGATGTAATGCGTATTTTGAAGGAGAAAGGCATAAACATCCTTTCTTTGCAAATAGAAGAAAGCTGCAAAGCAACCTTTGCACTGCCCAAAAGCATGGCTGAGGGTACGATAAATAGATTAAAGAATTTACAAAACGTGGAGACCTCACCTGTTTCATAATGTCTCCCTCATGGAGGGAGTACCCGAGGAACGAGGGGGAGGGAGGAAATAACTAACAACCACCAACTGCGAACTACCAACTATATGATAAACACCCAACTATTAAAAACACTCTGCACCCTGCGCGCCCCATCGGGTAACGAAGGTGCTGTTAAAGATTTTATCCTTAATTACATAGAACAGCATTCGGGCAACTGGGCTGCAAAGCCGGAGGTTATTACCGGCAAACACATTGGCGATGCTATTATTTTAAAATTTGGAACGCCCCGCACCGCCATTTTTGCCCACATGGATAGCATTGGCTACACCGTACGCTATAATAACGAGCTGGTAAAAATTGGTGGGCCACGCCTGCAAAACGGTTTTAAACTGGTTGGGGCTGATAGTGTGGGCGAGATTGAAACTGAGCTTGTGGTTGATACTGAACATGGTACCATATCATGCAAGTACCCACGCGAGATTGAGCGTGGCACCGAACTTACCTTTAAGCCCGATTTTAGGGAGACGGACCATTTTGTGCAATGCTGCTATATGGACAACCGCTTAGGCTGCTACGTAGCCCTAAAGGCAGCCGAAACCATGACAGATGGCCTAATTTGTTTTACCTGCTACGAAGAGGCCGGTGGCGGCAATGCCGGGGTGGTAGGTAAATTTATTTATGAACAATACGCCGTACAGCAGGCGGTGATATCAGACATCACCTGGAAAACCGAAGGCGTAGACCATGGTTTAGGGGTAGCCATAAGCATCCGCGACTCAGGTATACCGCGCCGTTCATTCATCAACAAGGTAATTGATTTGGCCAAGCAAAGTGGCATTGCCTATCAGCTTGAAGTTGAGGGAAGTGGTGGCAGCGATGGTACCGAACTGCAAAAAAGTGCCTACCCGTTTGATTGGGTATTTGTGGGGGCACCTGAAGATTATGTGCATACACCTGATGAAAAAGTGCACAAAGCTGACATACAAGCGATGATTGATATGCACAATTACTTAGTTAATATGTTGTAAAAATAATTCTGTAGCTGTATATTCTATTAAAATATTCTGTTACTTTTGCGCATTGAAGTGAAACGATGAGGCGAATATTGAAAATCATATCACTTTTATTTGACGTTCTTTTTTTATTGACGTTAGCTTATTTGGTAAGCGAGTATTACAACGACCCGGCAAAAAACATCAATCAAATTGATGCCTATGCCAACTGGAAAAGTTTAAAAATTAATGATGACTCCTTAAAATCGGGCGATATTATTTTGCGCGATAGCAAAGGTTTTTTCAGCCAAACTTTTAAAAGTTTCTCTTTGGTCGATAAGTGCTACTCACACTCGGGCGTTATTGTCAGAGATTCCATAAATAACAAACTGTATGTATACCACTGCGTTGGTGGCGAGGAAAACAAAACCAACAAAATGAAAAAAGACCCTATACACGTCTTTTGCACCCCGCAGTCAAACTACGCTTTTGGCATTTACCGCTTTAATTTGACTGAAAAGCAGATGAAAAGCTTTGTTGCCCAGGTAAAAGAGTATTACAAACAAAAAATGGAGTTTGACCTGAAAATGAAACTGGAGACCGATAACGAACTGTATTGCAGCGAGATGATTTACAAATCATTAAAAATAGC
>JANOCJ010000441.1:0-6854 GCA_031412115.1 Flavobacteriales bacterium | reverse complement strand
CGTCCTGCTCAAAGCCGAGGCGTTTCATACCTGTTTCCAGCTCAATATGTATTGGGAAGTGCTTGGACTTTTTATGCGAAAGTTTTAGAAAATCAGTAAACTCACCTAACAACGAAAAGCTATAAATAATAGGCTCCAACTCATATTCTACAATAGCACCAAAGCTCTGGTATTCGGGGTTCATAACCATAATAGGCACTGTAATACCGTTGCGCCTTAACTCAACACCTTCATCGGCATACGCCACAGCTAAGTAATCTATTTTATGGTGCTGTAAAACATTGGCAACTTCGAAACTGCCGCTGCCATAAGAGAATGCCTTTACCATCGCCATCACTTTAGTCTCCGGCTGTAATAATGAACGGAAATAATTAAGGTTATTTACCGCAGCATTTAAGTTAATTTCCAGCACCGTTTGGTGGCTCTTTTGTTGCAATAACTGCCCAATGCGCTCAAACTCAAAGCGGCGCGAGCCTTTTAGCAATATAGTTTCGTTAGCAAATTGATAAGGCAAAAATTTTTCCAAAAACTCATCTGTCGACTCAAAAAATTCAGTTTGCTTTCCGAATAGATTTTTATGTTTTACAATGCCTTTTCCTATACAAATAAATCTGTCTATTTTATGCTCGTTAACCATACCCGCAACACGCGTGTACAGTTCCTTACCGGTTAATCCGCTCTGTTCAATGTCAGATAAAATAACCGTCTTTTTAGGCTGTTGTTTTTGGCGTGCCAAAAAATTCAATGCTATGTTTAGCGACTCTAAATCAGAGTTATAACTATCATTAATTACGGTGCAATTATTAATGCCTTGTTTCAACTCTAATCGCATGGCAACAGGCGTTAGCCAAGCCATGCGTGTATTTACAACATCTGCTTTAAAGCCCAATACCAATGCGGCACATAGCGCGTGTATAGCATTCTCTACCGAGGCATCATCAACAAACGGAATAGTAAAATGGTGCGCTTTATTTTTATAGGTGTAATGTACCGTAGTATCAACTTTGGCCTTGTGTATTTTTGTTACAATTACATCGGCCTTTTTTGTACCCCAACTAAATAGTTGTTTCTTTTTAAAACCGGCAGCTTCAATGGCTTTTAAAAGCAATTTATTATCGCTGCAAAATACCAGCGTATCGGCTTGTTTGGCCAGTTGCAACTTCTCGGTAGCTTTTTGTTCTTTGCTCTCAAAATTCTCCGAATGGGCTGCACCAACATTGGTAAAAACAACCACGTTAGGCTTTATAACCTCAGCCAAAGCAGCCATTTCATTGGGTTTTGAGATACCTGCTTCAAAAACAGCCAACTCGTGCCTCTCGTTCATCTGCCAAACAGAAATGGGCACGCCCAACTGCGAATTATAGCTCTTGGGGCTGCGTACTACCAGCATATCAACCGATGTAAGCTGGTACAACCACTCTTTTACAATAGTTTTTCCGTTGCTGCCTGTAATACCCACAACAGGTATATTAAACTGCAACCGGTGGTGTGCTGTCAGCAATTGCAGAGCTTTCACAGTATCACTCACTACAATAAAAACTGCGCCGCTAAGTTTCTTTTCCCGCTCGCCTACTTTCTCCACCAAAAAATAGCGGATGCCTTTTTGGTAAGCATCATTTATAAAGCGGTGGCCATCGGCAGAGGCACTGCGCAGGGCAACAAACAACCCGCCGCCGGGTAGGGAAATACTGCGGCTATCAAAAAACAGGGCCGTAACGGGTGCCAATTTTGCTTTGGTGCCGTTGGCAATCAGTTTGCCCTTACATATCTGGGCTATATCGGCGGGGGTATACTGCATTTGGGGTAAAGGTAATTATTTCCCTCATCCCCCAACCCCTTCTCCCAGTGGTAGAAGGGGAGCAAATTTACCCTCTCCCGCCGGGAGAGGGTGGCGAATGAAATGAGCCGGGTGAGGGAATTAATCGAAAAAGAACATTTTGAACAATATGCAAAAACCTCATTATTGGCATCACTTTAAGATATAAAGCGCACCTGTAGTTTTATACATTTGCAGAATAGCTATTTATCATGAAAAACAAATTTGTATACCTGGCCTTGGCAGCCTTGTTTATTGTAACCGCCATCAGCGCACAGCAAAAAAAGGAAATTACGCTCGAAGATATTTGGGCAAAAGGCACCTTTCGCCCAAAGGGGATTGATGAGTTGAACTTTACCAAAGATGGCGAACATTACACCAAAATCGACGAGAAAGGCCGCATAGTAAAGGTAACTATAGCAAAGCCAACAGAGGTTGTAGTGCTATACACCCCCGACCCTGTAAACCCTATTAATGTTGATGGCTATACATTTAGCGACAATGAGCAGCGCATTTTAATAACCAGCGAAACTGAGCAGATATACCGTCACTCAACACGTTCGGAAATTTGGGTGTATGATATTCCAACAAAAAAAATAATATCCGTATTTGGCGGTAAGGTTATGTATGCGTCATTCTCGCCTGCGGCAGATAAAGTGGCGTTTATAGATGATAACAATATAATGGTAGTAACAATTAACGGCGATATGGAGAATGTTACCAATGATGGGGAAACAAATACTATCATCAACGGCTCTAGCGACTGGGTATACGAAGAAGAATTTGCCATAGACAAATGCTACTTTTGGAGCTCCGACGGTGCGCGTATTGCCTACATGCGTTTTGATGAAAGCGGCGTGAAAGAATTCTCGTTTGATAAATACGGCACGCTTTACCCCGAAGGCTATAAATACAAATACCCCAAAGCGGGCGAGGCTAACTCGGTGGTATCGGTACATGTATACGATGTAGCGGCTAAGAAAACCGTATTGGTAGATGTGGGCAAGAACCCCGACCAGTACATTCCGCGTATTGCTTGGACGGCCGACCCTACTAAGCTATTAGTTGTGCGAATGAACCGCACCCAAAACCAATTGGATATGTTAATTGCTGATGCTACTAGCGGTGCTACCAACATGATATATACCGAAACCAGCAATACCTATTTGGACATTCACGAGGGGAAAGGCAACTTTTTTACCTTTTTGGCCGATAAAAAACGCTTCATTTTGCAAAGCGAAAAAGACGGTTTTAACCACCTGTATTTGTTTGACATATCGGGCAAGCTGATAAACCAGATTACCAAAGGCAACTGGGATGTATCGGACATAAACGCTATTGACGAAAAAAACAGCATTATATACTATACTGCATACGGCGAAAGCCCAATGCGTAATGAGGTTTACAGCATAAAGTTTGATGGCACAAAAAACACCAAGCTAACAACACAACAAGGCCGCTATGATGCTAAATTTACCCCGAACAATAAGTATATATTTTTGCAATACAGCAGCAATTTTACCCCGCCGGTTTATACCATAAACGATAACAAAGGCAAGCAACTGCAGGTGTTGGAAGACAACGCATCACTAAAAAATAAAATGGGCGACTATAACCTTAGCCCGAAGGAGTTTTTCACGTTTAAAATAGAAAGCGGCGAAGAACTAAACGGCTGGATGATTAAGCCTGCCAACTTTGACCCTGCTAAAAAATACCCCGTATTGATGTATGTATACGGCGGCCCGGGTTCGCAAACGGTTACTGACGAGTTTAATAGCGGCTGGTTTTTCTGGCACCAAATGATAGCGCAAAAAGGCTACATCATCGTATCGGTTGATAATCGCGGAACAGGCGCGCGTGGCGTAGCCTTTAAAAATAGTACGTACCTAAATTTAGGACAAAAAGAAACCGAAGACCAGATAGCCGGAGCGCAATATTTAGCTACCCTGCCTTATGTTGATGCCAAACGTATTGGTATACATGGCTGGAGCTTTGGCGGTTATATGAGCAGCCTATGCATTACCAAAGGGGCCGACTTTTTTAAAGCCGCTATTGCTGTTGCCCCCGTTACCAACTGGAAATACTACGACAGCATTTACACCGAGCGCTTTTTAGATACCCCTCAAAACAACAAAAAAGGGTATGAAGATAATTCGCCGATAAACTTTGTAAACAAGCTAAAAGGCAAATACCTGCTAATACATGGCATGGCCGATGATAACGTGCATTTTCAAAACTCGGTAGAGATGGTGGATGCCTTGGAGAAAGCCAACAAGCAATTTGACTTTTACATGTATCCCGGCAAAAACCACGGCATTTATGGCGGCAACACTCGCCTACACCTGTATAACAAACTAACCAATTTTATATTGGAGAACCTTTAATACCCCCACCCAAACCCTCCTCCTAAAAGGGGAGGGCTTAAAAGTCGCATCTAACATAGATAAGTTGGTAAATAGCTTTTTCTGAGAACTGGCAACTGCGAACTGCCAACTATTTACTATTTTGCGCCCTTAACAACTGCTTAACATACACGAATGGCACAAGAACAAAATCAGACAGGGCATCCAACGGGGCTCTATTTACTTTTTACCACCGAGATGTGGGAGCGCTTTAGCTACTACGGTATGCGGGCTCTTTTTACCCTGTATCTTACCAAAGCCTTACTATTTGACAAGGCGTTAACCTCGGCCATTTACGGCGATTATACCAGTCTGGTTTATTTAACCCCGCTTATTGGTGGCTTTATGGCCGACCGCTATTGGGGCAACCGCAAGTCTATTATTATAGGCGGCATAATGATGGCCATAGGCCAGTTTTTAATGTTTACCAGCGGCTGGTTTTATAGTGCACCGGCATCGGCCACACCTATTATGTTGGGTGGTTTGTTAATGTTGATTATAGGTAATGGTTTCTTCAAGCCCAATATATCTACCATGGTGGGGCAGTTATACCCTGCCGGCGACCGTAGGATTGACTCGGCCTTTACCATTTTTTACATGGGTATAAATTTGGGTGCTTTTATTGCCCCGCTAATATGCGGTACCATTGGCGATACCGGCGACCCATCGGCCTTCAAATGGGGCTTTTTAGCCGCCTGTATTGGTATGATTATCAGCTTAGCCATATTCATATCTTTAAAAGATAAATACATTGTAACCCCTACCGGCGAAGCCATTGGTGGCAAACCTAAACCTGCTGAAAAACCTGCCCTTGAGGCCGGTGCTAAAGAAGAATCGGGTTATGGCCGTGTGGGGCTATGGGGCTTTATATTAGTAGCCCTGTATGTTATATTTAAAGGCTTTTTAGGTTTAGATATTATTGGCGCGTTTGTATTCTCATGTACCATTGCTGCACCGGGTTATATTATATCCGACCCGGGCTTATCTAAAATAGAACGTTCGCGCATTTGGGTTATTTACATCATTGCATTTTTTGTAATTGCGTTTTGGGCTGCCTTTGAGCAGGCCGGTGCATCACTAACCTTTTTTGCCGAAGAGCAAACTGACCGCCACCTTTTTGGTTGGGAAGTTCCGGCCAGTCTTTTCCAATCGGTTAACCCTGTATTAATTGTGGCTTTGGCCCCATTATTTGCATGGCTTTGGGTATGGTTGGGCGCCCGCAACCGCGAACCGGCTTCTCCATTAAAACAAGCTATAGGCTTATTCCTTGTTGCATTGGGCTACATAATTATTGCCTATGTGGTAAAAGACCTTAACCCTGCCGTTAAAGTATCCATGATATGGTTATTTAGCCTGTATGCCATACATACCATGGGCGAGCTTTGTTTGTCGCCCATTGGCCTATCAATGGTTGTTAAACTGGCCCCGCTACGTTACTCATCATTACTAATGGGGGTTTGGTTTTTATCAACCGCTGCTGCCAATAAATTTGCCGGCGACTTAAGCGGTTTGTACCCCGAAGAAGTGAAGAAAGAAGTTACCGTTGGCGCATCAGACTTTGCGTTGATTGGTGATTCGGCTAAAACAACTGTTAAGCTTGACACTACCTTTTTTGCTGCTAATAAAGCTGACAGCACTATGCTTTGGAAAGTTGCCACAACATTGGATGGCAAACCCGAAGAGCCTGCGAAAACCGGCATAGACAAATTTATGGCAAACCTTACTGCCGACCCATTGTTAGACTTTTTCAGCAAATCGGCCGAAGGAAATAGCGAAAAAGTACTAAGCATTGAAAAGGTAAAAGCAGCCCCTGCTGCAGTACCTACCCACCAGTTGAAACAAATACTGCAAATAGGTGGCAAAACCAAATTTACCTACGGTGTTAGTGCCGATCAAAAAAGCGTTTACGTGTTAAAAATGACACCTAACGAATTGAAAAAAGGCGAGTATGTTTCTACGCTTGAGCAGTGGAACTTAAGCCCTAAAAAGCCTTCTATTTTTGGCCAACCCATTACCAACCTTTACGAGTTTTTTGTGATATTTATTATTCTTGCAGGTGTAGCCTCGGTTATCCTGTTCTTCCTATCTAGCGCATTATTGAAAATGATGCACGGCATTAGGTAATTGAAAATTGATAGTTGATAACTGATAGTTAAAAGCCCCGGAGGAATTCGGGGCTTTTTTGTTGTCCTATCTAAACAAAAAATTAGTATCTTTGCTCGCTATATAATCTGAAATCAGGATTTATGGCAACCACAAAGTTTCTTGGCGAAGGCCTTACTTACGACGACGTTCTACTCGTTCCCCGTTACTCTGAAGTTTTACCGCGCGAAGTTGATGTATCAAGCTGGTTTAGCCGTGGCATTAAGCTAAATGTTCCTGTAGTTTCGGCTGCTATGGATACCGTTACCGAGAGTGGTTTGGCTATTGCTATTGCGCAGGAGGGCGGCATTGGGGTGCTACACAAAAATATGAGCATACAGCGCCAGGCCGAAGAAGTAAAAAAGGTAAAACGGAGTGAAAGCGGAATGATACTGGACCCTGTTACTTTGTTGGAAGATGCCTTAGTTGCCGATGCTTTAGGGCTGATGAAGGAGAACAAGATTGGCGGTATACCGGTAATTAATGGCGACCGT
>JANOCJ010000440.1:0-2368 GCA_031412115.1 Flavobacteriales bacterium | reverse complement strand
TTTGCCAAAGCGTTTGATGTTAAATTTACCGGGAAAGATGGTAAGCTAGACCATGTTTGGGCTACCTCATGGGGCGTATCTACCCGCTTAATGGGTGCCTTAATTATGACCCATAGCGATGATAAAGGCCTTGTGCTTCCTCCTAAATTGGCACCTTTTCAGGTTGTTATTGTTCCTATTTATAAAACCGATGAAGAGTCGGCCCGTATTGATGAATATGCTAAAAGGCTGATGGCTGAATTCCGCCAGGCAGGCATCAGCGTTAAATACGATAACCGCGATACCCACAAGCCCGGCTTTAAATTTGCCGAGCACGAATACCGTGGTGTACCGGTACGCATAGCCGTTGGCCCCCGCGATTTAGACAATGGCACGGTTGAACTGGCCCGCCGCGACACGCTAACCAAAGAGGTGGTAGTACAAGGCGATTTGGTTAAAAAAGTACAAGACCTTATGGTTGAAATACAAGCCAACCTATATCAAAAAGCCCTTAAGCACCGCGAAGACAACACATCTACAGTAAATACCTGGGATGAGTTTACGGCTAAGCTGGAAGAAGGTGGCTTTATTTATGCCCACTGGGACGGCACGCCTGAAACAGAGCAGAAAATAAAAGAAATGACCAAAGCCACTATACGTTGTATACCTATTGGCAATAAATTGGAAGATGGAAAATGCATCCTTACCGGCAACCCATCTACGCAACGGGTAATATTTGCTAGGGCTTATTAATAATTCCTCGCTCTTCTGTCACACTGAGCTTGTCGAAGTGTGAAGCGTGCGCAGGTTTCGACAAGCTCAACCTGACGATAAAAGTAAAAAGGGGCTTATAGCCCCTTTTTTTATGCTTCTTTTATCAGCGCCAGCAATTCGGTACTTATATCGGCGGCTTTGTTCTCAGCATACCATTTGTGTACAATAGTGGCTAACTCATCGTGTTCAACATTTTGCTCTTTAAGGCTCATTACCAACTGTTGGGCAGCGACAGGGCGAGGGCCCCAATGGGCTAAAAAGTTGTATTCCTCATCTAACTGCAACAGCTTAGGTATAGCGCGGCCACTGTTAGTTAAGTATTGGTCTATCAGTTCCAAATTCTCATCCCTATAAACCAAATGCAGTTGAATTTTGCCTTCAGATGCTGCGGCAATATTGGCAATTACAGGCACTATCTGCGATGCATCGCCACACCAAGGCTCGGTTATAACTAGCCAATGTAAAGGTTTATCCAGTGTGTTTATAGCCTCCAGCAACTCATCGGTAGCTATATATTGCTTTAGTATGCGCTGTGTGCGTTGCAGGTTTAGCGGGTAGTATTTAAAATTATGTATTTGTTTTTCTTCAGGTAGTTTAATGTTGGTTTCAACTACATCTTCAAAGGCTTTTAAATAGTCTTCAAACAAAATTGATTTAGCTATATAGCTCTTATAATCTATAGTGGTGTTAACGGGCATGTTATTGTATTTGCTAAGCAAACAAGCATTACTCAATAAGGTTTTAAAACTTACTGCCATACATTTTGTTAAATATGCAGAATTTCATCAAAACCAAAATTGATTAAATTGCACACTATGGCAAACGAAATAAAACCGCCCATTGATTTAATTTTTGAATTGCTGCGCGATAAAAGCAGCATGAAACAGGATGTGGCAACCAAAACAGAAGACGCTTTTAAAGAGTTTAAGGCACAGGCCCGTGCTATTGGTGATAAGCTAACGGAGCAATTGCAACCGGTAGATGGCCGCTTGAAAATGGAATACTCTGACAAAGGCAGCTTTATGTTTAAACTGCGCTTTGCCGGCGATACGCTTATTTTTTACCGCCACAGCAACGTATTTGAGTTTGAAAAAAGCCACCGCCTGTGGAAAACCAAGTACCTTAACGAAGATCCTTTGCGCGCCTATTGCGGTATTATAAACGTTTTTAACTTTCTTACCGACTCGCTTTTATACAACCGCTATGCCGACCGTGGCTACCTTGTTGCCCGCATATTTATTAATAAAGAGGGGCACTATTATGTAGAGGGCAAACGCCAGCTTAGCTTTTTGTATAACAACTTTACCGAGCAAACCTTTGACGCCCAAGCGGCTAAGTCGGTAATTGAGAGTGCCATGCTATACTCGCTGGACTTTGATTTATACACCCCCCCATACGACAGTATGAAAGAAATTGGGGTATCTGACCTTATGGAACAAAGCACCAATTTAAACGTTGCTACGGCCAAAAGATTAGGGTTCCGTTTTCAGGCAGATGACGATATTGCAATGAAAGCTGAAAAATAATTTGGAGATTTTAAAATTTTATTTACTTTTGCAACCCCAAACTAACGAACGGACCGTTCGTCTATCGGTTAGGACTTCAGATTTTCATT
>JANOCJ010000439.1:0-2459 GCA_031412115.1 Flavobacteriales bacterium | reverse complement strand
CCAAACCATCGGTAGTAGCAATCAGTGGCCCAAGTTTGGATGCTTTGATGAAATAGTGTGCGTCACGTTGAGCTTGTCGAAACGTGGCAAGCATCAATTGATTATCTTTGCCCCCACATTTCTAAAACATGAAACTACATTTAGTATCGGGTGGTGCGGGCTTTGTAGGCCGCAACCTTGTAAAACGCTTGTTAAGCACTACCAACGATTACCTTATAGTAATAGACGATTTTTCGGCCGGAACGCCACAGCCTGCTACCTGGATGCCTATTCCATCGCAAGGCATAAATGGCAACCTGGAGATTTTTGGCGATAATAAACGTGTGTTCTTTTTGCACGAAGATTTTCGCAATTTTCTGCGTAACATCACATCAAACGATAATTACGTAAAAGAGCTTACCGGCTTAGATTTACGCATTAGCGATGCCTTTCATTTTGCTGCTATTGTTGGCGGCAGGGCTAAGATTGATGGCGACCCGATGATGGTGGCTTTAGACCTTTCTATTGATGCTGAGTTTTTTTACTGGGTAACGCGTTACAAGCCCGAGCGTGTAATGTTCCCATCATCAAGCGCAGCCTACCCAACCAACCTGCAGGGGGTAGATGGGGCTATTGCGTTGGAAGAAAAAGAAATCCGCTTTGACAGTGTGTTGGGCCAACCCGATATGACTTACGGCTGGAGCAAACTTACCGGCGAATACCTGGCGCAGATTACTGCCCAGTACTATAATATATCTGTAGCCTGCGTGCGCCCGTTTTCAGGCTATGGCGAAGACCAGGATTTAACTTACCCTGTACCGGCTATAGCAGCCCGCGCCGCCCGTATGGAAGACCCCTTTGAAGTTTGGGGCACCGGCAAACAAGGGCGTGACTTTGTGCATATTGACGATTGCATCGATGCTATTTTAATGGCGATGGATAACATCCACGATGGTACAGCTATCAACATTGGCTCAGGCCGTTTAACGTCTTTCCTTGAGATTATTGAGCTAATGAGCGGTTTTGCAGGATATTCTCCCGAGATAAAAACCCTGTTGGATAAACCCGTAGGCGTGCACTCGCGCTATGCCAATATGGATTATGTCTCGGAAAAATTCAACTGGAAACCGAAGATTAGCGTTGAAGAAGGTATGCGCCGCGTATACGAAGCTGCCGTTGCCAAAGTGAAAGAGAATAGCCTGTAAGCTAGTACCATTGACTTAAAAAGGCCTCGGCATTGCCGTGCAATACTTTGCGCACCAATGTGCGCCCGTCTATTTTATTTGCTGCTACATTCCAGTCTTTATTATCGTGGAAATAATCTAAAGCCAAAGGCACCAATATGGTAAATAGCCTTGATATGTTAGCGCTGGTACGGTAACCGTTAAGCGAGTTTACAATACCGTCAAAATCGCTACCTAAGCATTGTATGTTCCATGCGGGCAAGCCTTTACTATCAAGCAATTCTCCAATATAAGTTACCTGCTTAAAAAACAATTTGGCATAACGTATGGCATACTGGTTTTCGCGGTCGTTTTTGGGGTATGCTTTTACCTCCGCCCTTACACGTTCAATTTCGCTGTGGCTTGCTATGCGTTTTTCATCTACCTGAATACCAAAAATGCCGCCTGTTTGCTGTATTAATACCAGCTCGTCATCATCAAAATTTATTTCATCATTAAAAAAAATGGTGTTGTCCTGTGGCCCACTTACTGCGCCGTGGCTCATAATAATAGGTATAGCAATGCCTTTTTGGTCATTATACTCTTTAACCATGCCATAATACTGCGTACGGTTTTTGCGGCTTAGGTGTTTTACATCGGTATATATACGGCGGCCTTTGGCATCGGGCTGCAAGAGCAAATCAATTACCTGCTTACCATAATCGTTTATATCGGCATCAATAGCAAACTTCTGTTTAGCACGGTATACCGGTATATTAAGGGGCTTAATGGTATTCAGGCTGTCGCAATGGCCGCTAAAGCCATTGTCAAAATGGTGTGCCAGCGCTACATACAACGGCTGGTGTGGCCAGGTTTTAAGCGTAGCAATGTTTTGTTTTATCTTTTCAAATTCGATAGGCGTTATGGTATGGCCAAGTTCAAACACATCGCTTAACGCATGTGCGCCCTCTACCGTTAAAAAAATGGCCAATTTGTTGCGGTTAGCGGTGCCGGGGGTGTTTATAAAAGCTTCCGCATCATTATAGGTATTGCATATTTTGTACTTGTATTTAATGCCACTTATTACAACATCGTGGTCGTCCAACTCGCGCAAAAAGCTATACTTGTTGGCCATATCGGCAAAATAATCGGTGGTATGGTTTAGTAGCTGTTCTATGCGCGGGCGGCCAAAATTGGTGACCCAGTTTGCCAATGCTATGGGCAGGTCGGTAAAAAAATATTTCTCAGGCGGGTCAATAGAAACTACCAATATTTTAACATCGCCGTTGGTGGCCGTTTTAAAATCGGCTTGGCGGT
>JANOCJ010000438.1:0-2653 GCA_031412115.1 Flavobacteriales bacterium | reverse complement strand
TGCACCGTTTGGCAGGCCGGTGTCTAAAGTCCAGTTATTAAAGTCGTTTAAAAACGCGTTGTTAAGGTTGGCTTTAAATAAGCCAATATCGGTAGCGGCATAAATATACGTACCATCGGTAGTGGTTTGGTTTACGTTTATGTTAGAGCCGTTAGGGCCTATAATGTAGGTTTCTTTAAATTCTTTGTCAACCAAATCAAACACTGCAATACCAAAGTTGGTAGCTATATAGGCACGTTGGCCAATAAACATTACCTCGTTTATGGTTTTTTTACCCAAAATGCTGGTAGCACGTTTTATATCAGAATAGTTTTCAATGGTCGTACCATCTACAATCAGGTCAATATTGCCATTTTCATAGCCTATTACCAGTGTTTTATATTCTTTGTTGTAGCGCACAATCTTTGCCCCAACGTCGCTAAGGCCCGTAACTTTAGATAGGCGGGTAATTGATTTATCATTCAAATCAACATAAAAAATACCATTGCCGGCTGCGGTATAAACCCTTGTGCCGGCGGGGGCAATAGCAGTTCCGCGGTTGTAGGCAAGGTAATCGCGCCAATCGCCAACACCCACTTGCTGGGCATAGGTTTGGGTTGATAATATGATTGTTAACGCAAAAAATATTCTTTTCATAATGGTATTAAACGTGTAGTAAGCAAAATTATTTTTCTACTTCAATTAACTCTCCTCCTGCTAAGGGGTAGTATCCCGCCAAAGGCGGGAGGAGGGGGTGGGTACCATGCGGCCACCTCCCCTTTCTTTCATCCCGCTATGCGGTATGAAATTCATTTCCCTCCTTGGCAGGAGGGGAGTTTACCAAACGGTCACTTCCTATAAAAATTCATATCTGTAAGGTAGTTAAAAACAGTGTCGGTAAGCATATAGCGTATACTTTTTCCGTCGTGTACGGCCTGCCTTATGTAGGTGGCCGATATGTCCATCCGCGGGGCATCAACCCAGATTACTTTAGGGTGGTTTTTTAATTCGCCGCCATCAAAGCCCGGGCGCGGATAAACATATAGGCTACAGCGGTTAAGCAGTTCCTCGTAGTTTTTCCATTTGGTAAACGATTGTAAATTATCACTCCCCATAATTAACGCAAACTCCTTGTTAGGGTATTTTTCGTTTAGGTGGATGATGGTATTAATGGTGTACGATGGTTGCGGCAAAGCAAACTCAACATCGCTGGCTTTTAGCTTGGGGTTATGCTCTACCGCTAGCTTTACCATAGCCAGGCGGTGGGTGTTGGCCAGCAGGCTATCTTTCTTTTTAAAAGGGTTATGGGGCGATACTATAAACCATATCTCTTTCAAATCACTGTTTTCGGCAATGTATTCGGCAATAACCAAGTGCCCCACATGTATGGGGTTAAACGAGCCGAAAAACAAACCGGTTTTCATACCGCAAATGTAGCGAATTGTATACTGTGGCGTTTATCTTTTAAAAACGGCTGTATAGTGTTCGTCCATACTACCAAAGGCTACATTATAACTCATGTTTATTTGTTTTTGCTCAAATGAATAAATGCCGCTGCCGCTTAACGTATAACCTTGCACTGTTTGTGCAGGTAGGGTAAAAGTGTTGCTAACAACCCGCATATCAGGGGCAAAACCTTTGCCATTATTATTAAAGTTGGTAAGATTTACCAGCGACGAATCAATAGTATGCTTGGTAAATTGTACATCAAAATTAGTTTGGATTAATAAAGAATTTAACTCCGTACAATGCCATGTGCCTAAGTATGGGCTGCTGTCGTCGTATCCAATATCCCAACTGTCAGCATCTCGGCAGGCAAAAAAGCAAAAGGCCGCTATTACTAACGTGGCTTTTAATAAAGTATGGCAGCGCCTTTTCATATCACAAATATATATTTTTCCCCTAACTGTATGTCCACCACTCTGTTATTATCACGTTAGCATTTTAACAGTATTAAATAATCAAGAAATCTTTTAATTGGTTTGAAACATGGTTTAAAATGTATAAGTTTGAATTCCATCAAAATCGTATACTATGAAAAAGATTTTACTTTTTGCCTTTACCCTAACGTCATCCATCTTACTGGCACAAGCCCCGCCGCAAGGTATTAATTACCAAGCCGTAGCCCGAAATAACACCGGGGCTGTATTAACTAACGCTACACTTACCATGCGCCTCAGCATTCTGTCTGACGTGCCTAACAATGTTATTGAGTACCAGGAAACCCATACCGGCATTACCACCAACAACTTTGGTTTGTTTACCTTAATAATAGGCCAGGGCACACAAACCGGCGGTAGCCAGCCCAACTTTGCTTCTATACCTTGGGGTACAACCACCCCTTTTTTAAAGATTGAAGCCAATACAGGTTCAGGTTATATTGATATGGGTACCGTTCAGTTTTGGAGTGTACCCTACGCATTATATGCAGGCAATGGCGGTGGTTCAGGCTCGCAAGGCCCAACCGGCCCAACCGGCCCTGCCGGCGTAGGCACACCAGGTGCGCAAGGGGCTACCGGCCCGGCAGGCTCATCGGGTGGTGTAGGTGCAACAGGTTCGCAAGGCCCTATTGGTCCAACCGGCCCAACAGGGGCTAATGGTGCGCCCGGCTCTACCGGTGCAACAGGCAACCAAGGCTTTAACGGTTTGGCAGGCCCAACCGGCCCAACCGGCA
>JANOCJ010000437.1:0-18529 GCA_031412115.1 Flavobacteriales bacterium | reverse complement strand
AAGCGGATAGCCCGACCCTTGCCTATGGCAAGGGAAACGCCCTCTTACTTAGCCAATGCCTTCTTTAACTCAACACCGCTAGCGGCGGCTAAGCCACCCAGCAAACCGCCTATAATGGCTGTTACCAGTATAATAACAATGGCGCTACCACCTAAGGGCAGTACGTTGGCCATTTTGGTTGATAGGATATGCTCGTTGGCATTGTCGATTAAAAACGCTACGATAGACCATAGCAGAAATATGCCCACAAAGCCTGCTATAAAAGCTTTTCCTTTGGGTGCGCCTAAGGCTACTTCTACCACAAAAGCTGCAATGGCAATGCTCCACCAGGGCAAAAATTGTTCTAACACAAAAGCCAATACGGCTATTAAAAATATTTTAGTTACTAGTTTCATTAGTTGGCGGGGTTAAAAGTTTCTTTATACATCGTTTTCTCAGGCGCTTTTTTGTAGAAGTTAAGGCGGTAGTATTCGCCTTTGCTCCACTTATCTATCATGTGCGAATAGTAGGGGCTGCCGGGGTTTCCACTTTGGCCGCCGGGGTAAATGCCGTAGGCTTCAGGCTCAGCACCAAGGGCTACCACCATGCGCCACGATGGGCCATTGCGCTCCGATGTTGCATTGAGGATATTGCGGCCGCCACCATTGTGCACACCCATTACACTAAAAGGTATCAGTTTAGCTAAATGCTGCACCGATGTAGCTTTGTAATCGGCCCATTGGTAAGGCTTATCGCCATGCTCTTTTTTCCACTCTACCACTTTGGCCGCGGCTTGTTTAAAGCTTTTGGTGATGATATCGGGCGCGGTTTCTTTTTCAGGTGTTGATTTCACATCAAAAAATGCGTAGCCCGGGTTTTTGCGCAGTATGTTAGTAGTGATGAAAATGTCGGGGTATTTCAGCATAATGGTGGTGTCGTTAAACTCG
Source organism: Flavobacteriales bacterium (assembly GCA_031412115.1). GTDB lineage: Bacteria > Bacteroidota > Bacteroidia > CAMBQF01 > CAMBQF01 > CAMBQF01. Next base: position 17,603 of record JANOCJ010000437.1, on the reverse strand, counting down.
TCCCAGGTAAGGTTTTGAAAGCCTTTCCACCACACTTCAAACACCGACGGGGCAGTCACTTCAGCGTTGTTATAAAAATCCCATTGCTCCACATCGGCCAAAATGGTTTTCTCTTCCGGCGACAGTTTGGTACGGTCTATATGCTTAAAGAATAGCGGTAATAAATCGGCCGCTTTCATATTGTAATTGTCGTTTTGCAGCTTCATCATGTCCTTAACGGTAATGCCGTTTAGGCGCGTCAATTCTTCATTAAGCCTGCGGTTGCGGTAGTATTCAAAACCACCGTTATACCAATATGGGTAGGTCTCATCGGTAGGGTGCTGGTTGGCCGAACTAACAAAGCCGCGCTCGGGGTTTTTGCAGTAGGCATTTTGCTCAACAGGAATGAATTTTGTCCACCCGGTTTGCGGTATGCTGCCATCCATAACATAGCGGCCTTGGCCGGGCCAGCGGTTTACAAATTTGCCTTGTTGGGTAATGGCTACATCGCCCGATGCGGAGGCAAATACAAAGTTTTGGCCGGGGCATAAAAAGGTTTTTATCGCCTCGCGGTAACCGTCAAAATTATGTGCACGGTTTAACCTGTGCAGGGTAATCATTTCGTTTGATTGTAAGTGGGCTGTCCAGCTAAGGGCGTAGCCTACACACTCGGCAAACTTGCCGCCAAAGCTTTTGTCAAATACAATAGGGCCTTGGTGGGTGTATACAATGGTATCGTAAATATCTTTACCTCCGCGTACCTTAATGGTATCAATAGTTATGGTAGATTTTACCCACTGGTTGTTGTACCAATATTCAGCACGGCTTTCATCTTTAAACTTAACAGAGTACCAGTCTTTAACATCGCGTCCGGCGTTGGTTACGCCCCATGCAATGGAATCGTTAAAGCCTATAACAATGGCCGGCGAGCCGGGAAGGGTAACTCCATAAACGTTTACGCCCGGTGCATTTAGCTGCATCTCAAACCAGATAGAAGGCAGGTTAAGGCCAAGGTGAGGGTCGTTACACAAAATAGGCTTGCCACTTGCCGTTTTGCTGCCGCTTACCGCCCAGTTGTTGCTGCCGGTGCCGGGGTCTTTAGGGTCGAGTTTTCTGTAGGTTGCAGGCACTAAGCCTTCGGGTGTCATGGCGGGGACAGAATCTACCTTTTCGGCCTCAAATTCCCACTTATGGCCAATAGGCACAATAGGGCTTTGCAGGGTATCTATATAATCAGGAAAAAGCAAATCGGTAGTTTCTTTTCCAAACAGTTTAAGGGCGTTGGTTATCTCAAAATCATCCTCCATGTTGGTTAGCATCTCGGCCATGTATTTCAATAGCAGCGCCGTTTTTAGCATGGTCCATTGCTCCGGCTTATAATCTAGCAGCTTGTACTCCAGCGGCATTGTTTTATAGCTTAAGCTATTAATGTAGGCGTTAACACCTGCGGTGTAGGCTTCTAATATCTTCTTAGTCTCCGGCTCGGTATTAATCTGCTCCAACGATTTTTTAGCCCCGTACACCATGCCGGTGCGGCGTTTTTCGCGGTCAAAATTTGCGCCCTTCTCGCCTACCAGTTCAGATATGCGGCCACTGGCAGCAAAGGTTTGAAACTCCATTTGCCACAGGCGGTGCTTGGCGGTAATATAGCCCTGCATAAAGTACAGGTCTTCATCGTTCCCAGCAAAAATATGCGGCACCATACGGTCGTCGTAATACACCTCAACCTTGCCTTTTAGGCCGGTAATGTTATCGTCGGTGTTTTTCTCTCCGCCAACCTTATCAGCATTTTGCCAAAAGCCGTGAAAAGGGTCGAGCAGCTTGCCTACCGGCGGCAGCGGGCCTAGTTTGGTGTTTAATGCAACACCTAATACAATAGTTAAGAGAATGAGGAGAACGGGTTTGATAAATTTCATAGCTAGATAGAATGGTTCGAAGCTACAAAAAAGGCTTGGTATAGATAGGGTTAGCGAAAATATTTTTTTAGATAGAAACAAAAAAGCCCACGATTTAAATCGTGGGCTTTTTTAAAAACTACCCCGTCACTTCGTGACACCCCCTCAAGAGGGGGATTTTTAGCTATTGTTTATTCTACCACAAAACGTTGGGCAATTACCTTATCGCCTACAGTAATTTGCAGTAAGTAAATACCGGGTGTAGCGTTGGTTAATGCTATTTGTTTTGTTACTTCTCCGCTTTGGCGGCCGGTGTTTTGGGCGTAAACCGTTTGCCCTAAGATGTTATATACCTGTAGGCTTACGTTTTCTTCTTTCATCAATTCGAACGAAACGTTTAATGTGCCGCTGGTTGGGTTGGGGTATAGCAATATATTAGTTAGTGCTGCATTTTCGTTAATACCTGTAATACAATTAATGGTAATATACCCGCTATTTACCTGAGCATCTTGCCCATTATCATTTATAGCTGTAAGTTTAACGGTATACTGCCCCGGTTGAGAATAGGTAACTGTTGGGTTTTGAATTGCTGAGTTTGAGGGCGATACACCTGTACCATAAAACTCCCATTGCCAGGCATTGGGAGTATTGGTTGAATTATCAAAAAAATGAATGGTGGCAGGGCAGGTTCCTGTATAGGAGGTTTGGTCTGCATAAAAATCAGCTACCGGTGGGTCATTTGGATTAATTGGTTGCGCACCTTGCGTTAATGCAAAAGTTTGCCCACCAACGGTAATATTACAGGTATTGGCTATTTGAGTAGTATTGGCAGGGAAGGTAAGGTTGATGGTGCCGTTACCTATGCCGCTACTATTTGTAATTGTTACCCATTGGCAATCTTTGGTTGCTGTCCATGCACAATTCTGGTCAGTTACTGTAAACGGAATAGCATAGCTGGTTTGAAAAGCCGGAACGGTGGCAGAATTTGGAGAGACAGTATAATTACAATTGGGAGGATTAGCCACTGATTGTGTTATATTAAAAGTTTGCCCGCCAACAGTAATCGTGCAGGTGTTAGCATTAGTAGTAGAGGTATTGGCCGGAAATGTCATGTTGATAGTAGCGCTTCCTGTTCCGCTGGTATTTGTTATTGTTAACCAAGGGCAATTTTCGGTTGCTGTCCAAGCACAGCTTGGGTCTGATGTTGTTAGTGCTAAAGAATAGCTGGTTTGGCTGGCGGAAACTGTTGCAGAATTTGTTGCCAATGAATAGGTACATGACACCGTTGCGGGTTGTTGAGTTATATTGAATGTTTGCCCGCCAACAGTAATTGTGCATGTGTTAGCAGTAGTAGTAGAGGTATTGACCGGAAATGTCATATTGATAGTGGCGCTTCCTGTTCCGCTTGTATTAGTAATAGTTAACCAAGGGCAATTTTCGGTTGCTGCCCAAGCGCAATTTGAGGCTGAAGCTGTTAGTGAAAGCGAATAACTTGTTTGGCTGGCTGGCACCGTAGCAGAATTGGTTGATAGCGAATAGGTACAAGGCGGAGATGTTACTGTAATAGGAATACAATAAATATTATTTGTTTCGCTAGACTCTGTCAGTGATTGTTGATAATCAGCCACAATTACCACGTAATAATTTCCTGCCCCTGTGCCGTTAGGAATAGTAATAGCCATTGTTTCATTTTCTGTGTTATCGCTAATCTCACTAACACTAAGGGTGTTATTATCTAAGTTGCTGCCTGATGATGGATAAGAGGTAGGGCATGTTTGCATCAAAAAAGCACCAACACTTGTAGATGTGCTTATTGAACCTCCACTATTAGTAACTGTATATGTTAAATCAACTTGGTCTCCGGGCAATAGATTGCTTGATGGGGTTGCTGTAGCTGTTGTTATTTGCAAGTTGGGTGTTGGAACAGTTCCATAAACACAAATATCAAAAGTGCCTTGGTCTATTGCTGTGCCGGCTTCTTGAATGCGAATATATACTGTTTGATTAGCGTATTGCGACATGTTATAGGTTTCTTCTGGCGGACCATTGGTTTGTCCATTGTTATCATCGCAAAATATTAACGAAGAACTATTACACGCACTATAAACCCCCATTATTAAATCAAAATTGCCTGTGCCACTGGTTTGTGCCATGTTAGAGGTTTTAAACGTAACATTAGTTACTCCCGATGGCAGGGCTACTTTAAACCAAACATCTATATTGCCAATACCCGTAGGTGGTGCACATGTTAAGTCTGATATTGCGCCTTCCTCGGCAGCTCCCACTAAAGTGCCCTGCGAATAGCTGCAAGATGACCCGAAATTTATTGACGTTGCCCCGCTGCAAACATCGTTAGATAAACCACCTTGAACATTCATACAAGTATTAATTTTACTCATATAATTGCTCCACGGCATACTTGTGGTAGGGCATGGCGAGGTTGAGCCTGGCATTTCTCCATGTCCCCTAATACCGGGTATAGCTTGTACGGCCGGTATGGAATATGCATCTAAAAAATAACATCCCATTGTTGCTGATGCGTTTAACATTGGCTCACTATTCCACATATTTAAATTAGTCGACAAGACTTCGTGTTCAACTCCAATGGAACGGCGATTACTACTTGGGCTACCAGCATGATATGCATTATTAGCAACTAAAACGCACTGCGATATTTCGCCGTTACTGTTTTTTATTACAAAGTGTGCACTTGATGCCCCATATAAGTTACCCGTATTAGGGTCTGTTCCTCTTTGTCCGGGCCCGCTACCGGGGCAAGTTGCAAACCAATTAAGGGAACCGGCATATGACCCAGCAGTGTAATGTACAGTCCAAGTATCAATGTCAGTAGAATTTCTACCAGACTCCCAATTACAATTATCAATGAATGAGGATAAGGCCGGGGTGTAGTCAGATGTCCTTCCTACACTATTTGTTGTTGTATAAGGCTTCCAATCAAGCACAAAATCAGACAGTTGGTTTTGAGGTAATAAAGCAATAGTTTCGCCCCAATTAGTTACTGTTTCATTTCCAAATTTCAATATTTGGAAATATTCAAGCGTTTGATTGTGCTGTAGGTTTTCAAAAGATAATCCGGTAAATTTTTTACATGCATCAAACCAATTTATTAAACTATCTCTGCTAGACACTTCTGTATAATAACTTGACAATAACGCCGCTGCCCCTAAGATATTATATCTCGGATTTTCAATAAGGCTATCCTCTGGCAAGGCAATTAATTCAGCAGCCTCAGATAGCGTTGTGGAATACCCATTTTTTACTAAGTGCATTACACCCCAACCACGATCTATTGAAGGACCAAATTGCGTCCAATTATTTTCCTTTTGGCCAATGGCCATAAGTAGTTCTACGGGCACATTATATATATGTGCAGCCTCATCAAAATACCCTTTAATGATATTGGTAGAAACTATTGGTTTCTCTAAAAAATGGTTCCAATATTCCTCATCTCCATCCTGATGGTCAGAATTGTTTAAGAAAGACAACACGGTTTCATTGCTTACCTGTTGGGAATTAGCAAAGTTTACTATTAAAAATGAAAGTAATAAAAGCATTAATTTTTTCATGGCGAGTGGTTTTTTTAATGCATAAAAATGAATAGATATAGTTTAAAAAACAAATTAATTATTCTTTTAAAACTATATTATAGCACAAAGTCCTCTTAAAGAGGACTTTGAAAATTATTTTTTAAGCTTGGTTTATTACGCAGCCGCCTGTTTGGTTTCTTCCTTAACGGGGGCGGGCAAACTTTGTATGAATTTAGCAATATTATCAAGTGCCATGTCGGCTTCGGGCATAAAGCCTGCAAAGGCATGCCATACGTGAAACATGTCTTCCCAAATCTCCAGCTCCACATCAACACCGGCGTTGGCTGCTTTTTCGGCAAAAGTAATGGCGTCGTCGTGCAACAATTCGTGTGTGCCAACTTGTATTAACAATGGAGGTAGGCCGCCAAGGTCGCCATATACGGGCGATGCCAATGGGTTAGTGTAGTGGGTATCGCCCAAATAGCGCTGTGCCCAATCCATTACGGCTTCTTTATCAATGTAGGGGTCAAGTTTGGCGCGGTCGTCGTACGATGCACCGGTAGTGCCCAAATCTAACCACGGCGATAAGCCTATGCCGCACAATGGTAACGGAACATTATCATCGCGCAATTTTAATAAGGTAGCCATAGTAAGGCCGCCACCGGCAGAGTCGCCGCAAACAATAATATCTTCGGGCTTAATGCCTTGTTTTAGCAGCCATTTGTAGCATTTTTCGCTATCCTCAACCGCAGCTGGAAAAACATATTCGGGTGCTAAACGGTAATTTATATGCAGGGCTTTAACACCGCAACGGCGGGCAATGCGCGCTACAATAGGGCGGTGCGATTTGATTGAACCCATGCCATAAGCGCCGCCATGCAAAAAGTACATTACTTTATTGCTGTGGGCATGTTCGGCGGGTATAATCCATTCGGCCTCGGTACCATCAATATCAACGGTTGATGTAATGGTGTTTTTAGGTAACCCTAAAAAGCCGGTAAAAAATTCCATCCCTTTGCGAAAGCGGTGAACAGGGTCGTTTTTGCGGTACAACACGTATTTTAAAACACGGAACATCCATTTTATCAAACGCTGCCTAAAGCCTAACTGGGGATATGTTTTATGATAGCTCAACTCTACTTAATTTATTGGGGGTGCAAATGTATTAAAAATGTAACTGCTATAAACGAAAAACGGCCTAAAACCCTTTTGGTTTATAGGCCGCGTAAACTATGCGTTGATTGTTTGGTGTGCTTCGGCTAGTTTTTTATCCAGCTGGCCGGTTAAAATATGCCATGCCATTACAAAGTCGGATGCGAAGCTCCATATAGGATACGTGAATGTTGCGGGGCGGTTCTTCTCAATAAAAAAGTGGCCTACCCATGCAAAAGCATAGCCCGTGGGCAATACAAAGGCAAGCAACAAATAATTTTGAAAGATGAAGGCAGAGAAAACCAGCGTTACCGCCAGCGATGTGCCCACAAAGTGCAACAAACGGCACGTGTAGTTGCTATGCTCGGTAAGGTAATAAGGGTAAAATGCGCTAAAGCTTTTATATTTTCTTTCCTTTGCCATGGTAAACCTCAATTTTGGGAGAGTTAAGGTACAAAAAAAAGTGATATGTGGCCAGTTTTAATAATTTTATTTTGCCTTGGGGCGCTATACTACAAGTTTAGGTACCTGCCTAAACGTAAGCAGATAGATGAACTTTTTAATTCATCGCTTGCCTACTTGGAAAAGGTGGAGGGCCTTGTGCGCCGCTTTGATGCTACTATAACTGAGGTGGTGGAGTTGGAATATGTAAAGTCGTTAAACTATACCGAAAACAACAACCAAATTATTGACAGTATACTTACCCGCAACGCGCTGGATGAGTTGGATACTGCCGTTTTTGATATGGGCGAAATACCCGAATACCTACAAGTATTGCAGTTTACCGACCAATACGGCAGCCATTGCTACGTAACGGTTTATGACAAAGATGAAACCTGGGGCGAGCCTGCTATTTTGAAGATTTATAAACCCTAAATTTACCCCATGAAATTCCTCGTATCTATCTGTTTTATTATTCTCATCCTATCATCCTGCGAAGAACCCAAGCGCTCTATTGACATACAAGGCCACCGCGGGGCGCGAGGCTTGTATCCCGAAAATAGCATTGAAGGTTTTTTGCGCGCAATTGATTTAGGCGTAACAACGCTGGAGATGGACGTGGTAATCAGTGGCGACAGCCAACTGGTAGTATCGCATGAGGCGATAATGAACCCTGCTATTTGCGATTGCGGGACGATAACCGACACCATCAACCTCTTTAAAATACATTACGATAGTATTAAGCAATTTGACTGCGGCAGTAAGTTTTATAAACGCTTTCCGGAGCAGAAAAAAATGAAAACGGTTAAGCCGCTTTTGTCTGAAGTAATAGATACTGTTGAGGCATATTGCAAAGCCAAAGGGTTGAAACCCGTTAATTATAATATTGAGACAAAGTGCGAACCCAAAGGCGATGGCATTTACAATCCAGCACCCAATGTTTTGGCAAAGGCATTGTGGACAATGGTAAAAAGCAAAGGCATTGCTGAACGCGCTACTATACAAAGCTTTGATATACGCACGCTACAATGGTTGAATACAGAAAAAGCGGCTATTGATTTGGTGCTACTGGTGGAGGGTACAGAAAATGTTGATTCGTGCATACAGGCGCTGGGCTTTACACCAGCTGTTTATAGTCCGCACTTTGAATTATTAAACAAAGATGTGGTAGATAAACTGCATGCCAAAGGCCTGAAAGTAATACCATGGACAGTGAACGAAGACCGCGACATACGCCGGGTGGCTGAAATGGGTGTGGATGGCATTATTACCGATTACCCTAACCGCGCTGTTAAGCTTTTAACGCATCCGTAATACGAATAAACCCTTTTTTACGTAGTTTTGTTAGCTATGAATAAAACCCATGCAATTGATTATGCCAACATTGGCCTGATGATTCTCTCTGCACTCATTGCCTTTGTTATACCGTTCGAGTTATTTTTATTCTCATACGCCATACTAGGCCCTTTGCATTACATGACCGAAATTGGCTGGCTGCACCAACGCAAATACTTTGCTACCGGCAAGTACGACTACCTTTTTCTGGTGCTGATGGGCATATTAATAACCTACGCATCCTTCGCCAAAAAGAATTTTTTTACCGGCAAAGGCGAGTATATTATCATGGTATCGTTTGTGGCGGGTTTTGCCATGATGGTGTTTAAAGACATTTACCTAAAAGTAATAGCCGTAGTAATGGCATTGGTAGCCTGCTTTTTTATCAGCGATGGCAACTCGTATATGGTAAGTTTCTTCGGTATTTTCCTTCCTACCATCATCCACGTATTTTTGTTTACCTCTATCTTTATGCTGTTTGGCGCATTAAAATCGCGCAGTACACCGGGCATCATATCGGTAGTAGTGCTTTTTGTGCTGGCTATACTTATGCTTACTATTGATAAGGGCGGCATACACCTAAACCTTAAGTACAACATAAAAGCATGGGGTGCCGGGTTCGACCAGCTAAACCTGGCTATAATGAACTTTTTAGGCATGGCCAATACCGGCCCTACTATGGAGCATGACGACTACATAAACACCATTTTTAAAAGCAACGCCGGCTTTATGGTAGCGCGCTTTGTAGCCTTTGCCTACACGTACCATTACCTAAACTGGTTCTCAAAAACATCGGTAATAAAATGGCATAAAGTGCCCTTTGTATATTTGGTAATAACCATAGCCGTATGGATTATAGCCGTTGGCACCTACATGCTCGATTATAAAAAAGGGCTGAACCTTTTATTCTTTTTAAGCTTTTTACATGTGTTGTTAGAGTTTCCGCTCAACTTTCAATCTTTTATTGGCATTGGTAAAGAAATTGGTAACCGTTTTACGGGCAAAGCTGCCAAAGCCTAACGTATGTATATGAAAAAACTACTCTCAATTATAACTATACTGCTGCTTGCCGTAAATGCCTTTGCACAAAGCGCCCCTGCTGTGCCGGCTACCGGTGCTGCACCTGCTACGGAGCAAGCGGGCAACCCCAGCCTGCACGAGGTTATTAAGCAACGCTTTATAGACGGTGGCTTACCGTTTATGACACCTATTTTAATCACCTTAGTATTAGGCCTTACTATTTGTATTGAACGTATTATTTACCTAAACCGCGCCCATGCTAGTCGCCGCAAACTGTTGGCTGCACTTGAGCCTGCTATTTTGGCCGGCAACTGGGAAAAGGCTAAAGAAACCTGCCGCAACACCCGTGGCCCTTTGGCTACTATGCTTTTGCATGGGTTAGAGCGGTCGGAATATGGTGCTGATGTTATGGAAAAATCCATCATCACATCGGGCAACGCCCAAATGAATTACCTGGAACGTGGCCTTACGTGGATATCATTATTCATCTCCCTTGCCCCTATTTTCGGCTTCTTTGGCACCGTTATTGGTATTTTTATGGTGTTTGAAAACATTGAGCTAACGGGCGACGTATCAGTATCGGTAGTAGCCGGTGGTATGAAGGTAAAGCTGATTAACACCATTGGTGGCCTTATTGTAGCTATGGTGCTGCAAATATTTTACAACTACGTAGTATCGAAAATTGACAGCGTGGTGCACGATATGGAAGAAGGCTCAATAACCTTTGTTGACCTGATGCTGAAAAGCCCCAAGTTTAAAAACTAACAGCCATGGAAGAAGGTAGCGGTTTACAAAACATATTGGTGAATATTGGCCTTGGGCTTACCTATGTGCTACTGCTTATAGCGGTATCGGCTATCCTTTTTTATTCAATAAAAGAGGTTTTAAAAAACCGCAAAGCCAACGGCAAATTTTTTATTACCGGTGGTATTTTGGTGGGCCTGTTTTTAATAGGTTGGCTTATTTCGCCGTACGATTTTCAGCAAACACAACGTGCGCATGGCGTAACGCCCACCAACTCAGGCATTATAGGCGGGGCGCTTATTACCGTATATTTTTTGTTGGGTATTGGCCTTGCTACCATAGCCTTTTTTGAGGTAAAACGTTTGGTAGAAAAAAACTAATTGCACATGCTACGCGGCCGCCGAAAAGTACACCACGAAATTAATGCCGGCTCAATGGCCGACATTGCTTTTTTGATGCTGGTATTTTTTCTGCTTACCTCAACCTTAGACCGCAACTACGCTTTTAACCGCATGCTGCCTGCCGAAGACAAAAACGAGCAACCGCAAGAGGCCAACAAACGCAACATACTTAGCCTTAGCCTTAACGCCACCGGCGACTTAGCTATTAACGGCAAAACCAGCGAGGTTTCGGGCCTGAAAGATGCTATAAAAACATTTATACAAAACCCTGCCAACGATGCTACCCTATCTGAAAAGGTAGAGAAGCCCGTTAAGCAATTGGGTAAAGTGCCGGTATCAGTTGGTGTGGTGGAGATTAAGACCGACGACAATACTACCTATGCTGCGTACATCCGCATAAACGACCAGGTAAATAAGGCCTTTGCTGAGATGAAAGACCAGTTTGCCCTGAAAAATTTTGGCGCAGCCTATGGTTTGTTAGATGAGTTTCGCAGGGGGATTGTAGATGAGTGTGTACCCGTAAGCATATCAGAATAAGGCTATGCTAAGAAAAAGGAAAACACGCGCTATACCTGTTATATCAACGGCTTCGCTAACGGATATTATCTTTATCCTGCTATTCTTTTTTATGGTTACATCAACCATACGCCTTAATACTACGCATGTAAAAGTGCAGTTGCCCAACGCACAAAGCGTTGATAAACGCAAAGACGACCCATCTGTTTGTTACCTATACATTGGCGAACCACAAGGCAAAGCCAGCCTTGCACAATATAGTGTAGACGGTATGGCCGTGCAGCTAAACGACGAAATGGTAACAATAAACCAAATTGCCGCCAGCCTAAAAAGTGCGCGCGCTAAGTTGCCCAAATACCAGCAGGATAAGTTTACGGTATCACTAAAAATACATAAGGACGCCAAAATGAAACTGGTAAAAGCCGTTAAAGAACAGCTTAAACAAGCCGGTGCCTTGCGTATTGATTATGCAGGAAGCAAAGCGGCTTCGGCGCTGTAAAAAATGTTAGCGAACAAATTAAATACATCAGGAATTCTATCTTTACCTTAAATTTAGCTCCATGAAAAAAATTATACTTTCTATAGCCGTATTGTTTTGCCTGGCTATATCAGCAAAAGCCCAATACACTACCAGCAACTACATTACCGGCCTTACCGACCCTATTGCGTTTGCCTTTTTGCCCGACGGGCGCATCATTTTAACGCTTAAAGACGGCCAGATTAAAATATACAATGCCAACGGCACTGCTATTGGTACTTTTTACGATTTGTCGGATAGTACCTACAACAACTTTGAGCGTGGCTTGCTGGGTATAGATGTTGACCCTGATTTTGCTACCAACCATTATATTTACGCCTATTACAACCATTTGGCCCCTAGCGCAAGCACCACTACACAAGAGTTGCGCGTAATGCGTTTTACCGAGAATAACAACGTAGGCACTAACCCTACTATTATACTAAAACTTGCGCCCGGTTATACCCTTGCAGGCAACCACGTAGGCGGCAACCTACATTTTCGTCCATCTGAGCCCAACAAACTATACGTCTCTATAGGCGAGTTAGCCGTTCAAAACAACGCCCAGTTGCTTACCAACCCCTACGGCAAATTTTTACGCATTAATAAAGACGGAAGCATACCTACCGATAACCCGTTTTACGACGATGGAAACCCTGCTCTTGGCAACGATGACCGCATATGGAGCTATGGTCACCGCAATGCGTTCGACTTTTGCTTTAGCCCCTTAAACGACTCGTTATACAGCAGCGAAAACGGCGCTAACACCTGGGACGAAGTAAATATTGTAACCCGTGGCAAAAACTACGGCTGGAAAACCTGCGAGGGCGATTATGTACAAGGCTCAACCACTACGCCCTGCACCACGCCCGGCTTTACCGCCCCTATTGAAACATGGGCTACGCCACTACCATCGGTAACAGGTATAGTATTTTACACCGGCTGCCTTATGCCAGCATTAACTAACCACCTGCTGGTAGCTGATAATAACAATGGCCGCATATATGATTGTGTGTTGGGCAACGCACCGGCATATGATGTAGTAACATCGCGCACGCAGTTGCTAGACTTAAATGAATTGACTGCACTGCAACAAGGGCCCGATGGCGCTATATATGCACTAAATGGCGGCTATACGCCCAACAATACCGGCAAGCTATATAAAATTACACCAACTGTTATGCCTACACCGCCGGTGGCTGATATTATAACCGGCATAGTTCCGTATGAGGCTTGCGTGGGGGTGCCCTTTACTGTCGATGCAGCAGAGGGTAATGGAATAATAACATACGATTTTACATTAACCAATGGCAACCAAACCTACAGTGTAGCTTCACCTTCAAGCACCGGCAGTATTACTGCACTTGTTGCCGGTGCGTACGATTTGCAACTGATAGTTAGCAACGGCTGCCAAAGCGATACCGATTTTGTAGCCGGTTATATAACCGTATTTGACCCGCCTGTGTATACTATAGAAACTGAAGATGCTATAATAAACGGGGTCCTGGGCAGTGCATGGTTAACTAACTACAGCAATGTTGGCATCATTGTATGGTTAGATTCGAATAACCAGCCTATTACAGCAAACGATACCGTAAATAACCTGCAACCAGGCACTTACTACCTATTATTAAATAATGGCGATGTTTCAACAGCATGTTCCATTAGGGATACTCTGATAATTAACTTGTCTACAGGCCTGCCGGAGAATACAATCCAGCCTGTAAAAACATACCCCAACCCGGCCAACGACAGGCTTTTTATCGACCTGAAAAATATAACAAGTCAAGCATTAACAGCCCAAGTATACAATGCTACCGGCGCTTTGGTAATGAGCCAAACGGTAAACGGAAAGGCACTGGCCGAACTAAACATTGCTGCCCTGCCCAACGGTATTTACTACCTATTGATAAATGGCGAAAGCCAACGTTACTCAGCTAAGTGGGTAAAACAGTAATCAACGCGTTTTATTTCTCCTGTTTTTTATTGCTACCCTTACAATGGGTATAGCGGTTACCATTATTAGGCCAATAATAATGTAGCCCATATACTCTTCAAACTGTTTACCAAAAATATAGCCCACAGTGCAAAAAGATGCTATCCATAATATAGAGCCTATTACATTATAAAGCATAAACGTGCGAAAAGGCATACTAATAGTGCCGGCTACAATAGGGGCAAAGGTGCGTATAATCCACAAAAAACGACCAATAATAAGGGTAGAGCCACCATAGCGCTTATAAAAATCTTCGGCTGCCTGTATATGGCTCTTTCTAAAAAAGAACGTATCAGGACGGCTTTTTAATGCAGAACCTGCGCGTTTTCCAAACCAGTAGCCAAACCAATAGCCTAATATAGCAGACAACATCAAGGCTATTTCTACTGCTACAATAGGTTGGTGAATAACGCCCGTGGCAGTAAGCATGCCTGTAAGCAGTATAAGATTATCTCCCGCTAAAAAAAAACCGAAAAACACACCGTTCTCAATAAAAACCACTATGCAAACAAGCAAAAGCCCGCCATAAGTAATTATGGTTCCAGGATCAAGCAACGTTTTTATAGAGTCCCAGATTTCGCTCATCTAAAATTATATAGCGTTCAAGTTACGCTGCTTTTCTACACGGCCCGAAACTAAAATACTTATTTCGTACAACAGGTATAAAGGCAGTGCAACCAGCATTTGCGATATTACGTCGGGCGAGGGGGTAATAACGGCCGCGGCAATTAATATAATAACAACAGCATGCTTGCGGTAGGTGCGCATAAATTTAGGCGTTAGCAAGCCCAGTTTTGACAACACAAACACGGCTATGGGCAGCTCAAACACCAAGCCGGTAACAAAGGTGGTAACAGTAATAATGGATATGTAAGAGTCAAAGTCAATCAGGTTTTCAATTTGCTCGCTAATTTGGTAGTTACCCAAAAAGTTGGCCGCCAGCGGCGATACTATAAAGTAGCCAAACAGTATACCCGCAAAGAATAAAAACGACATATAAAAAATAATGCCGTTGGCCGATTTACGCTCTTTATCTTGCAAGGCAGGTTTAATAAAGCGCCACAGCTCCCACAAAACATAAGGAAAAGCACAAACCAAGCCGGTAATAAGTGAGATGTATAAGTGGGCCGAAAATTGCGACGACATGCCCGTACTAATCAATTTAAAATCTTTACCCTCTACACACAACACATCGCCACCCGATATCATTTGCGAGAAGCGGCATAAGGCGCGGAAGGTTATAAAATCGGGCTTTTTTGGGGCTAACAATATATTATCAAAAATGTATGGCATAAAAAAGAATGCCACCAAAGCAAATACTACTATGGCGGCGGCGGCACGTATTAAATGCCAGCGAAGCACCTCTAAATGCCCAAAAAACGACATCTCTGCGCCGTTGTTATCTTCTGAATTTCCGAATAATGCCATCTTTTAAAGTGGGGGTAAAGTTAACCAGATAATGCAATACCCATATTTTTTGTTTTAAAACTGTGGTTAATACTACATTTGCATTATGCGCATAGCCATATACGGTAAAAATTCGGCAACAGCCAATGCCCAAACAGTTAATGCTTTAGTTGAGCGCTTATCTGCCGCAGGCGCGCATATTACCATTTGCCACCATTTGCAAAACCTGCCCGGCTTAATTACCGGCAGCCATATTTCTTTTTTTACCCTCCCTGCCGATATTGCCGATTGCAACTACCTGATAAGCATTGGCGGCGACGGCACTTTGCTTGATGCTACTACCTTGGTGCGCCATACGGGCATACCTATTTTAGGCTTAAACACCGGCCGGTTGGGCTTTTTAACCGAATTTAGTAAGACAGAAATTGCCGAAGCAGCCCAGGCATTGATTGATAAAAACTTCTCGATAGACAGCCGTTCATTGCTTAAAGTAGAAACGCCCGAGAACGATTACGATGGCTACCCTTATGCGTTGAACGAACTTACCGTACATAAAAAAGACACCACATCAATGATTACGGTGAACGTGTTTATGAATGATTTGCTGCTGAATTCGTATTGGGCCGACGGTTTGATTATATCAACCCCAACAGGGTCTACTGCCTATTCATTAAGCTGCGGAGGGCCCATTTTAACGCCCGAGAGCGAGAATTTTGTTATTACCCCTATTGCACCCCACAACTTAAACGTGCGCCCGTTGGTAATACCCGACAATTGCGTTTTGCGTTTGGAGGTAGAATCGCGCAGCAACGATTTTTTAGCTTCGCTTGATTCAAGGTCGGAAGGCCTAAGCACCTCCCAAGCCATTACCGTATCTAAAGCCAATTTCAACATCAACCTTATTCGCCGCCCCAGTCAGGATTTTCTTTCTACCCTGCGCAATAAACTAATGTGGGGGTTGGATAAGCGGAATTAGTTGGTAGTTGGCGGTTCGCAGTTGGCAGTTTCCAGTAAAGAATTTAATCTACAACGACCCTAAAAACTTCAATATTGCATCCCTATCTGCTTTAGGCAGTTGGGTATATTGATTAACAGACCCTTGAGCTTCGCCTCCGTGCCACATAATGGCCTCGGTTAACGAGCGGGCGCGCCCATCGTGCAAAAAGTAGTTGTGGCCATTTACTGCTTGCGTTAGGCCCACGCCCCAAAGCGGCGTAGTACGCCACTCGTAGCCGTTGGCATCAAATTCGGGGCGTAAATCGGCAAGGCCGGCGCCCATATCGTGCAACAGCATATCGGTATAGGGGAATATTTTCAGGTTAGACAATTCGGGAAATGCCACATTGGTGGCAGTACGTGCCGATGGTTTATGGCAGGCACCGCACTGTATAGCATTAAATAATTTTTGCCCGCGCACTACCTCCGCATTATCAACTTTGCGGCGGGCCGGCACAGCCAATGTTTGCACATAAAAAGCAACGGCGTGCAGTATACTATCGCTTACCCCGGGGTCGTTTTCATAACCGGCATATTGGGTTTGCCCCCACGAACTTTCAATAGGAAACAGTGGGTTGCTTATGCCCATATCTTCGCTATACGCTCCGGCCGATTGTTGCAACAGTGTAGGTTGCCCGGCTTTCCAACCAAAACGGCCCAAACGGAAGCTATTTAACTGCACATCCCATACGCGGTTGGCTTTGCCCGATATGCCATCGCCGTTGGCGTCGTTTTCATCAACATTGGCTAGGATATCGTTTTCGGCAATGGCCTCCAGCAAACCAAGGCCAAACACAGGCGGTGCAATGCGTGGTGATAGCATAACCCCGCCCGGCAGGCCGGTATAGGCATTAATAATGGTATAAGTGGGAACGCGTAATTCATACATTTCGCCATCGGGAAAAGAATGGCTTTCATAAGTGTAGTTAATGGCAACATCGCCCTCGGGTTGCGCGCCAAAAACAGCGCGTGGCTGCAACTGGCCGCCAAAGCCCGGCACAGGGTTAGGCCCACCGTGTGGGTCGGTGCCCGGTATGCTAATGCGAAACAACATAGAAAGCAACTGCTCGCCTTGCCCGGGTGGTTTTCCGCGCCCGTCGGCAATGTGGCATTGCCCGCACGATACTGAGTTGAACACAGGCCCCAAGCCCGGATTGGTTATGTTAGGCGCTGTAACAAAGGTGGCCTCAAAAGCGATGTCGCCAATTTCGTGCAACACCTCTTTATCTGCACTTAAATTAACAAAAGAGTGGCTAAAAGCACCCGAACCCGCATCAAAAACCGTTTGCTGCCCACCCGAAAACCATTCGGCGGTTTCACTTTCAAACGCCTCAGGTTTGCTACAGGCATATATAAGTATGCTACATGCTGCAACAAAAGCTAAACGTATGGCGGTTTTAAAGGGGTGCATTTTTAAAGACTAAACCCCTTTTTTAAATCCTTCCCCCTTTAGGGGGAAGGATTTAAAAAAGGAGGAAATTATTAATATTATTAGTTAGCGTGTTGTTGTACCAATGGCAACAACTCGCCGGTTAGGCTAGCTTCTAAGGTTTCAATGGCATCAATGGCTGTTTGTACCTGTTGTTGTTGGGTAAGTATAGCCTCGCCAAACGGAACGGTAATATTCCCAAGGGCTGTAATAGCCGCAGCAATTTG
>JANOCJ010000436.1:0-7659 GCA_031412115.1 Flavobacteriales bacterium | reverse complement strand
CCCAGCAACCACCAAAAAATCTCTTTAGGGGCAGCATCAAACATAGGACTGGCAAGGTATGCAGCCAATCCTCCAAGGGCAACATATATAATGGTAGATAACCAACGGTATTTGCCGGTAAAGAAAATCTTATAAATAGAGCCTAAAAATATCAACCCCCATACTACAGCCAGAGCATTGTAGGCAGTATCGGTATCGCAAAACTGTAATACCAGCGGGGTATACGTTCCACCAATTAAAAAGAAGATGCTAATATGGTCCCAAATACGCAACAGGCGCTTAGCGCGCGGGTTTTGCACAGCATGGTATATGGTTGATGATGAGTATGACATTAACATGCCAAAACCAAATACCAATGCGGCATACAGCATTTTATCCGAATGAAATTCAATAGATTTAAGCACCAAAAACGGTACAGCAACTAGGGTAAATAATATACCCATGCCATGGCTTATGGCGTTGGCAATTTCTTCATTAAGGGTTTGGGCGCGCTTGCTCATTAAATCAATACTAACTAATTTAATAAAGATACAAAGTTAGCGCTTAAAAGTTGTTCGGAAAGGCTAAATTTGCACCACAAAATGAAAGACAAAATTATAATAGGCATATCTGACTGCGGCAAAAAGCACGACAATTATGCCAACTGGTTAAAGGGGCAAGACGATAGGATTGTGGCGCTACGCGTAGGTTACCATCAGGATAATATGGATGAACTTGACCGCTGCGATGCGCTGCTATTAACAGGCGGCCACGATGTTGACCCTGAGTTGTACGGCAAACCCGACTTGATATTTGATTGCAACGAAGATAACATGGACCCCGAAAGGGACCAGTTTGAACTGGCGTTGCTAATGACAGCCTTTGCTTACAACATGCCTGTATTGGGTATTTGCCGTGGCTTGCAGCTAACCAATGCGTTTTTAAAAGGTACCTTGGTAGGCGATATTCCTAAGTATTTAGGCTTAGAACATTCGGCTATTGATAGCAGTGTAGACCGTGTACACCCCGTGGTTGTTGAGCGCGGCACTATGCTAGAGGCTATAACCGGCACTACCGAAGGGATTATAAACAGCGCCCACCACCAAAGCACCGATGAAGTAGGCAAAGGCCTACGTATAAACGCCCGCAGCGCCGATGGGGTAGTGGAAGGCTTAGAGTGGGAAGAGCCTAACCACAAAGCTTTTTTACTATTAGTACAATGGCACCCGGAACGCTTGGCTGATAAGGATAATAGCCCGTTCTCAAACAATATACGTACCCGTTTTTTACAAGAAGCAGAAAATTTTAAACGATGAAAATTATCAATCCCGCTACCGAAGAATTGGTAGGCGAAGTAACCGTAGATACTACAGAACAAATAAAAGCTAAGTACGAAAAGCTGCGCTCAGGCCAGTCAGCATGGGCTGCATTGCCCTTGCAGCAACGCTTAGACTGCATCATCCGCTTTGGAGAGATAGTAGACCAACACGTTGATAAGCTAGCCAACCTGCTTACATCTGAAATGGGAAAGCCGCTATGGCAAGCTCAAGGCGAGATTAAAGGCGCTAAAAACCGTGTTAAATTTTTGGTTGATTTGGCTGAGAAAACATTAGCCGAAGACTGGGTTACCCTTGATGGCGCTACCAAAGAGAAAATTACCTACGAACCTTTGGGTGTTATAGGCAACATATCGGCTTGGAACTACCCATATAACGTAGGCTACAACGTATATTTACCGGCACTTGTAGCGGGTAATGTCGTATTGTACAAACCATCGGAATACACTGCCTTAACAGGTATTGAAATGGCAAAAATGCTATGGGAAGCCGGTATACCTGAAGATGTTTTTCAGGTGGTAATTGGGGGTAAAGAAGCCGGACAAGCCCTGCTAGACCTGCCATTGGATGGGTATTTCTTTACAGGTTCGTACCGCACGGGCCGCCATATTGCGGAGACTGTTGCACATAAATTAGTGCCTGTAGGCTTAGAGCTGGGAGGTAAAGACCCATTATATGTTGCCGAAGACGTAGCTGATGTGGCTAACGTGGCCGCTGCTGCTGCCGAAGGTGTGTTTTATAACACAGGCCAAAGCTGCTGCGCAGTTGAGCGCATCTACGTAAATGAAAAAGTGTACGATGCTTTTGTAGAAAATTTTGTTGAAGAAACGAAGAAGCTAAAAACCGGAAGTCCACTGGAAGAGGGCGTTTGGATAGGCCCGCTTACCCGCCCCGAGCAAATTACCGTTATTGACGAACAGGTAAAAGACGCCGCGAGCAAAGGCGCTAAAGTATTACTTGGCGGTAACAAAGTAGCCGGAAAGGGCTACTACTACGAGCCTACGGTTGTTGTTGATGTAACCAACGATATGCCTATAATGCAGGACGAAAGCTTTGGCCCGGTAATAGGGATAATGAAGGTGAAGGATGATGCCGAAGCTATTAAGCTAATGAACGACACCAGCTACGGCCTTACAGCGGCAGTGTATACAGCATCTAAAGAGCGTGCCGAAGGTATGATGGGTAAGCTTAATGCCGGTACAGTTTACTGGAATTGCTGCGATCGTGTAAGCCCTTACACGCCTTGGAGCGGCCGTAAAAACTCAGGTTTAGGCTCAACGCTATCGAGTATTGGCATACGTGCATTTGTACAACCTAAAGCCCACCACCTACGCGGCTAATGCAGCGTTTTGAAGGATTAACCTTTGCCCGTCAGGGCTTGCAGGTGGCAACGCTTGTGGTAATGCCCCTTATTTTAGTGCCGGCGTTAATTGGTGTTCTTTTGTTGGTTCCGCACATTGGCGATATTGAATGGCTATTTGTGATAATTACGATGGCGTGTATTGGATTGATAGCCTGGGCAACAATAAAAGCCTATTTTGCTTGGGCTGTAGTGCCTTGTACGGTTGATGTTGGGAATAATCAAATAACAATAAACCTTACCAAGCGCACTGTTTTTTATCCCTACAGCCAAAAAATAATTACCATGGCTAACATCCGCAATGCCTCTTGTAGCATTGATATGCGGTTGGGTAAGTCATTTATAAATATAAAAACACATAAGCCTAAAGCCACCTACATGTTGCAATATTTGGATGAAAGGGCTGATGACCCCAGCCCTTTGTTGTGGCAGCAAATAGAAGTATTGGTAAATAAATACAATGCCGAACAGGGTAGCGAAGTAATTCACAGCAAACCATTTTTTGAAGGTGGATTTATGACGGTAATATTGATTGTAAGCGGCGTGTTTTTTTTGGCTTTTAACATAACCCTTATTGTTGACAGTAGCTACCGAACATGGGACAGGCTGCCAACATACTTGATGTTTGCATTGTTGTTCTTTGGTATGTTGGCTTCGCGCATAGCATCTAAAATGAGAAAATAGAACTGAGCATTTTTTACTAAGTTGAACTAAATACTAAACAGATGAATACATATAGCCTTACCCTTTCTCGCGTTACTACACAGGTGGCGTTTTTAATACTGTATCCTATATTTTCGTGCATATTATTAATGGGGTGCATTATTATGTTTGGCGATTATTTTAATGATGAAAAGCTGATTTGGGGAGTAATTATTAGCTATATTATTTTATTAATAACTAGTAGTTTTTTTATATTGCGTCGTTACATTCTTATTCCCGTTAAACTTATGGTAGAACCAGAACAGCTTACGGTTACACTTGCCCGCCGCAATATGTTTTATCAGTTTAACAAAATTGTGTGTGGGTGGAATAATGTGAAAAACGTATCGGTTAATTTTGATAAAAACACAAAGCGTAAATATCTTTCTATAAAACTTGATGAGCCCGGCGGCAACTATATAATAGCCGCTAAAAAAGAGCAGGACGATGCTACAGTTGATGCTTTGTGGAACGTAATTAATACCCACATAAATACCTATAATAAAACCCAACCTGTTGCCACACGCATTACCTATCGTAGTGCAATTGCAGGCCCGTGGGTAAAACTGCTTGCCTATACCGGCGTATGCCTTATTGTGGCTTTTGGTTTGTTGCTTATATTTTCTCCCGATTTTAGGACAACACCCAATATTCTTAAAGTAGCTGCCTTGTGTGCATTTTTAATTCCGTTTTTATTCAACTTTTTTAAGGGGGATAAGAATGACAATAACTCAACTATCCATTAATTATGGCCCGCAATAAAGGCCACTCGTTATACTTTGTTTGCATTTTGCCCGATGATTTTACGGGCATAAAAATTACTGCCCTTAAGCAGGAAATAGCCGCCAATTATGGCAGTGCATATGCATTGCGATTGCCACCGCATATTACCTTAATACCCCCGTTTGAATTTCCCGATAGTGAAATACAATCAGTAACCCAAACACAGGACGAGGCACTTTGGGGCTTAAATAGTTTTGATTTATCGTTGCAAAATTTTGGCTGCTTTGGCAACCGCGTTATCTATATTGATGTAGTTAAAAATGAGTTGCTGGATGCCGTGTATTGGCAACTGGTAAAGGCTTACAAGAGTATTGGTAAGAATATTGATGCCTCGCGGCCCTTTAACCCTCATGCTACTATTGCCAACCGCGACCTTACTGCCAGCCGCTTTGAGCGTGCTTGGCCGGCATTTAATAAACGTTCCTTTCAGGCTGATTTTAAAGTTGATGCAGTACATTTATTAAAGCACGAGGAGGGCAAATGGCAATTATTTCACCAAAGCCCATTACCTTAGCCCAATGGGAAAATTGTATTCCAAATTTGAAGCTATTACCAACCGCTACATACAAGCGTTGGACAACTATACGATGGAAGAACTGCTGCGCCAACCGGCTGAGCATTCATGGTCGCTGGGGCAGGTGTATATACATATAGCTACCGCCAACAAATATTTTTTAGGCAAAAATGCCGAAGCATGTGCCAAAGGAGAAGATGTACTAACCAACGGCAAAGGCAAGAATAAATGGGGCTGGCTGGTATTTACTCTGGGTATGTTTCCGCCTATGAAGGTAAAAATGCCCAAGAAGGCAACCGGCGGCACCGAACCCATACAGCCCGAAAGTAAAGAGCAGATTGTACTTAAACTGCAAGAGAACCTAGAGCTGTTTAAGCGCATAGAAGAGTTGGTGGTAAATGCTCCGAAAAACAACAAAAAGAAATACCCTTTTCTGGGCTATTTAAACGCTAAAGAATGGTACAGCATTGCAATCTTCCACATGAAGCACCATTTGAGGCAGCAGAAAAACTTAGATAAGTTCTTAGGTAAAAACTAAAAGCTAAACAGGTAATTTATTTACTGGGAACTGGGAACCGGCAACTGAGAACTAACTACCGCTTAGTTTGCGGCTTGCCTTTTAGGGTGATTTTATACTTCTCTGCAAAGGCGGTTTGTATGGCAATGATGTTTTCGTAGGCATTATCCAGTTTCTCGTTTATTACGCTAAATAATAGGTAACGTACGCGTTCCTCATCCTCTTTGGTATAGTCGGCTTCCGACTTTTTAAGGATGGTTACCACCTCTTTATACTCATTGTCTAACAAGCCTTTGTATAGGCTAAATACCTCTAAAACAGAATCTTTATAATCGGTTTTGTCATCAAAAGCAGGCATGGCTTTTACCCTGGCTACCGAACTGTCAACCTGTTCATTAGCCTCTAAAAAGGCAATGTCCATAGCCAAAGGGTCGTACTCGTTAAGGGTTTGCTCCAGCGCACGGAATTTAAGTACGATAGAATCTTGCTCCGAAATAATTTTATTGTTGTAATCGGCTGCCTCTTTGGGTTGTGGCTTGCAGGCTACCTGTGCTATAATTAGCGCAGCGACAATGTATATTGCCGGGTTGGATAGTTTATATGTAGTTGAAAAAGGTGTTTTCAAAGCTGCTTTTGCGGCGGCAAAATTATAAATAAAAGAATGGAGTTAACGTTTATTTAAAATAAAAAGGGCTGCTTTTCAGCAGCCCTTTAATAATCTTAAAGCGTTCCCCTCAATTCCTGTTCGCGCTCAATGCTTTCAAACAAAGCTTTAAAGTTGCCTTTGCCAAACGATTGGGCTCCTTTACGTTGTATAATTTCGAAGAATAGGGTAGGGCGGTCTTCCACCGGCTTGGTGAAGATTTGTAGTAAATACCCCTCATCGTCGCGGTCTATCAAAATGCCCAGTTCTTTAAGCGGGGCAAGGTCTTCGTCAATTTTGCCTACACGGTCAAGCACCTCATCGTAATACGATGCCGGCACTGATAAAAACTCAACACCGCGGCTTTTAAGGGCGGTAACGGTTTCAATAATATTGTTGGTAGCAACGGCAATATGTTGCACACCCGGGCCGCCATAAAAATCAAGGTACTCTTCAATTTGTGAGCGTTTTTTACCTTCGGCAGGCTCATTAATTGGGAATTTTACCCGTCCGTTGCCGTTGGCCATAACCTTGCTCATCAGCGCCGAATACTCGGTAGAGATATCATTATCATCAAACGAAATAAGGTTGGCAAAGCCCATAACCTGCGCGTAATAATCAACCCAGGTATTCATCTCGTTCCAACCTACGTTACCAACCATATGGTCAATGTATTGCAATCCCACATCGGTAGGGTTGTAGTCGCTTTTCCACTCTTTAAAGCCCGGTAAAAACACGCCGTTGTAGTTTTTGCGCTCTACAAACAAATGCACGGTTTCGCCATAGGTATATATACCTGCGGTAACCACCTCGCCATCTGCATCTTTTTCTGTTTTAGGCTCTTGGTAAGGCTTTGCACCCCGCTTGGTAGTTTCTTCAAATGCTTTGGTAGCATCATCAACCCAAAGGGCAACAACCTTTATAGCATCGCCATGGTCTACAATATGTTTGTTTATTGGCGATTCGGCAGTAAGCGGCGTAGTTAGCACCAAGCGTATTTTGCCTTGCCCCAATACATACGATGCACGGTCGCGAACACCGGTCTCTAACCCACAGTAGGCTATAGATTGAAAGCCGAATGCTGTTTTATAAAAGTGTGCCGCCTGCTTAGCATTGCCCACATAAAACTCAACGTAATCGGTACCTAATAATGGTAGAAAGTCTTGTGCGTCTTTAAATATTTTCTCCAATTCAGGAGTTGCTGTTGTTGACATAATCTTTTAATTTTTTGGTGATACAAATTTACTAATTCCTTTTACCGCATCCTAAATCCTTTTCTCCGCCTAAGGCGGACTGGACTTTAAAGCCCTCCTTTAAGGGGAGGGTTTGGGTGGGGTTACTCAACCCAACTTTTATAATACTTTCCATCATCAATGCCCATCGCTTCTTCGGTTATCATTAGTGGGCGGAAGGTATCAACCATTACGGCAAGTTCCTGTGTTTCTTTTTGGCCTATGCTGCGTTCCATAGCACCCGGCGCAGGTCCGTGCGGTATACCTTTAGGATGCAAGGTTATATGGCCTTGCTCTATGTTGTTGCGGCTCATAAAATCGCCATCTACGTAGTATAACACCTCGTCGCTATCAATATTGCTGTGGTTATAAGGAGCCGGCACTGCTTTTGGGTGATAATCATACAACCGTGGGCAGAACGAGCATACTACAAACGAGTTTGTTTCGAATGTTTGGTGTACTGGAGGTGGCTGGTGCACTCGCCCCGTAATAGGCTCAAAGTTATGTATTGAGAATCCGTAAGGGAAATTATAACCATCCCAACCTACAACATCAAACGGGTGTGTGGCATATACCACATCGTGCAGCATGC
>JANOCJ010000435.1:0-1650 GCA_031412115.1 Flavobacteriales bacterium | reverse complement strand
ATAGTGGTTTAAATCGGCAAATTTTTCGCCGCCTTCTCCATTAGGAACAACGGATAGGGGGTTACTGGGTAAGCCAAAATAAAGTATTTGCTGATTGGCTGTTTTAAGCTTTATAACACAACCTATACGGGTGGTTTGGTCCAATACAGAGTTTAACTCTTCATCTTGCCGGGCAATAACTAATGTAACTAAGTGGCTAAAATGGGTAGCGCCGTTTACCTGTTCAGCTTTCCAACTCCAAGCAATTGTTTCCTGTAATGCCGATGTTATTGGGAATAGTGCCGGTAGGTAACTATCTATAAGACCGTGTATCTTTCCATTATATATATCTAACTGAAATATATTAGGCATAGCATACGATGGTATGGGCGCAATTGCTACAGAAATACCACCTCCAACATTATCTAAATAGCGGGCCATAGTAACTTATATAGTGAATGACAAAAAATGACATTTGAAGAGTAAATAATTTAAAATTTATTTTTAAGCGCTACATTCCTTTGGTACAGGGTTATTGCGGTAATATGCCCGGTGGTATTTGTAGTATTCTTTATCATCATCAGCCAAACCGTAAGCTTCTAAAGCCATCAGAATACAATCTTTTACTAAATACTTACCGGTATTAATATGGCGTTGTATTCGTTTTGGGATTTCATTGCGGCCATATTTTTCAATGGCCCTTAAAAACGATTCCCTAAATTTTAGTGGTATATATATTCTACCGGCTTTAGAATATTTTTCAGGCAATTGAATAGTGATGTATTCCTGGTCAGGTGGTATAGGCGGCATATGTTCACCAATCCCGGGTTTTCTGAAACTTTCAAATAAAGCCTCATACCACCAATCTTCTGCATTACCATATATTATACCCTCTGTAAATTCATTATTGATAACGTGTTTTACAAATGGAGAGCAAGCAATTTGAACGGTTACAGCCATAGTTGTAACCAAAAGTATTAAGGGCGTTTTGTAGGTTATAGGTTGGTTGTTAGTTGGTTGTTGGTAGGATATATAAAAAGACAATGTTCCGTTATAATATTGCCTCGGGTTTTACAAAAAGTATAGCGCGTTAGAAAAAAAGCATTGCGCGAAATATCCGAGGCAACATACTAAGTAAAACCCCTCACGGCAAGGTAGAGCAGTGGTAGCTCGCTGGGCTCATAACCCGGAGGTCGCAAGTTCGAGTCTTGCCCTTGCTACATAAAACAACGAGAGAGAGAAGGAGAGGTTTAGTACCGCCCATTGGGGATAACGGACAAACCACACAGCCCCGCCACCCAGCGGGGTTTTGTGTTTTTACTATATTTGCCGAAATCTCCTCTATGAAAAATCAGGTTAGCTTATTGTTTGTGCTGTTTTCTACAGCATTGTTTTTAACCTGTAACCCACAGCCAAAAAAGCCTACAGAAATTAAAAATGCTGATAATCCTATTAGCCTAAAGGTAATAGGCATAGAGAATGATTTAGTAGATGATTATAATAAACCGTGTGGGTATATATCAATACTTATAAGTAATAATACCGATGGTATTATCGAATCAGTAAGCGGCAGGCTTACTTTTAATTATGATGGCCAGTTTGTTGATTATTTAGATTTATCCAATATCACGGAAGGCAAGCCCTTGGAAACTGTAGTAGTAAGAGGCATTG
>JANOCJ010000434.1:0-5452 GCA_031412115.1 Flavobacteriales bacterium | reverse complement strand
CATTGCCACCGGCATGGCGGCCATCAATATCATCGGTAAGGGTAAAAAAGTAAGTGCCTTGCACAAAGGTTTCAACCATGCCCGATAGTTTGTAACGGAAACCAACACCTACCGGAAAGGTAATGGTATTGCGTTTTAGCTGGTAGCTACCAATACTGTCTACCGATGTTTCGTATTTATAGTCGCGGCGAATTTGGTTAGCCAAGCCTAAGTTTTGTTGGGTTTGTTGCAAATCGCGCACGGTACCATCTGTCCAATAAAAGTATGAGTTGCCATTGGCATCCAACAAATCGGTTTTGGTTTGAAAAGTGCTAAAGCCCACACCACCATACAGGTAAGGGGCAAATTTTGATTTTTTGCGTAGCAACCAATCGTTATCCCAATACAACATAAGGCGTACATCGCCGTTCATTATTTGGGTAGCAAAGTTTTGCGGGGCTGCAATTTGGCGCTCGTTAGCAGATAGGCCACCCCATAAAAAATTGGCCGATATGCCAAAGGTTTTGCCCAGGCGTTGTTCTATGCCTAAGTTAAGGCAGGTGCGCTGACGCGCAAACTGCGTAAGGTTAAGGGCACCGTAGTCGCCCATAAAACCGGTAACACCCGCGCCAATTATAATTGAGGGGTACTTGTAATAGTTAAACGTATCGGGGGCTTCGGGCACAGCAGTGGTAGCTGCGGTTTGTGCTTTCAATCCTCCAAAAACAACTGCACAAGCCAATAGTGCGTATAATTTCTTCATAAGCAACAGGCAAAAAATTTGTACAAATATATAGGTACTGCCGAGAAAAAAAAATCTAAGTTTCCTTTTTTATAAACAAAGGGCGCGCTAAAAACTTTTAGGGGAATAAATATGGATTTAAACTACTTACAACCAAAGGATTATACCGAAGCATCGGGACTGTGGCTGAAAACAATAAAAGCTGTTTTATTTTTAAGCCCATGGTTTAAACCATGGGCAAATTTTACCCGTCTATTTGCTTTTGCAAATTGTTGGGGGCCAGGGTAACGTTGTATTTTTTGCAAAACTCTTGCTGGGCATCGTTTACAGCCTTAGTAAATTTTGCTTCCTGAGTTTCAATGTCTTTATTAATAACCTCAATGCGGTTCGAATCTTCTTCCGTCACATCGCCGTCGGTCTTTATCAATATCTCTATTAAACCGCGGTAATCTTCGTTGAGGGCCTTTTTGTAGTACTTAAAAAGGTCAAGGGCAGCATCGCGAAAGCGCACATCGCCTTCGTAAGGCTCCATAGCCCCAACAGTATTTACCGACGAGTCGCATTGAGCAACCGATTTTTCAAGGCCTGCAAGGGCGGCGGTATAATCGCCACTGTTTATTTTTTCAACCACTACCAGCATGGTATGGGTAATTTTATCCTGCTCGCCTACTATTTTATTGTTATAGTCGGTAGCTGATAGGGTTGGTTGTCCGCAACCGGCGGCCAATGCCGCTATTGCCAATAGCACCAGGGCTAAATTTTTCATATGCGCTATTTACTATTTATTCTGAAAGGGTAAAACCGTTTTTCTCGGCAAAGGCTGTTTGGGCTTTTGAAAAAGCCTCATCGTATTTTTTTTCGTTATCGGCTACGGTCTGCAATATTTGGTTCATGTTCTCCTCATCGGCTGTAGTAAAATCGCTTTTAGCTAAAATACTAAGCAATTCTGAGTACTCATTTTCAAAACAGCCTAAGTAAAAACCAAACAATGCAGCGGCTGCATCGCGTAGTTGGGTATCGCCATTGTAGGCAGGCATCCTTTTTATTTTACTAATAATTATACGCGTTTGGGTTAACATTTCGCC
Source organism: Flavobacteriales bacterium (assembly GCA_031412115.1). Lineage (GTDB taxonomy): Bacteria > Bacteroidota > Bacteroidia > CAMBQF01 > CAMBQF01 > CAMBQF01. The sequence continues at coordinate 3,646 of JANOCJ010000434.1, read as the reverse complement.
GCTCAGCATAGTGCGGGCTTCGCTAAAGTTATTAGCACCAACCAAATCATTAAACTTGGTAATTAATTGGCCTATTTGAACCTGCTCGGCAACAATAAAGTCATTATACTCAATACCGGTTTTAAAGGTTGTTTGTGCTGTAGCCGTGCTGTATGATAAAACAAATAGCAAAATGGCCGAATAAATAGCTTTTTTCATATTTACAAAGCTATATATTATATTTTTGCTGCGCACAATGAGCAAAAAAATATTAATACTTAACGGCCCCAACCTTAACCTGGTAGGCCAGCGCGAGCCGGGAATATACGGCAGCCTAAGCTTTGAGGCTTTTTTGCCTGAGCTGAAAGCGGCTTACCCTGCGGTAGCTATTAGCTACTACCAAAGCAATGTAGAGGGCGAATTGATAAACGCCATACACAATGCCCAAGGTGCGCACGACTATATTATTATAAACGCGGGGGGCTATGCGCACACATCGGTTGCTATTGCCGATGCTATTGCTGCGGTAAAAGTACCTACGGTAGAGGTGCATATATCAAACATATACGCCCGCGAAGAATACCGCCACCAGCTGCTTATTGCCCCGCGCTGCATTGGCGTTATATCGGGCTTTGGCTTACAGTCGTATAGGTTGGCGGTTGACTTTATAGTGGATAGTGAGTAGTGGATAGTGAATACTTACCCCTCATAATTTATAATTAAAAACCTAAGACGCTACCTTTTCCATAAACAACGATTCTACAACAGACCTTGTAATGGGTTTTTCCAAATATCCTTTTACCAGTGGGCTAATGCGGGCTTTTTCCTTATCTGCCGGGTCTACCGACGAGGAAACGATGTAGATTTTGAAATGGCTGGTAACATCGCAAGCTAATTGTTCTAAACTATATATTACCTCCCAACCTGATAGTATAGGCATATTAATATCAAGAAAAACAACCGTAGTTAAAGCGGGTAACAAGCATTCGTCCATAATAAAATACAATCCTTTTTCGGGCTCAGTAAATTTTATTATAGCACTTTCTTCAAATACTTTCCTTATTGAACGTTCAGCCAACATATTGGCTACTTTCTCATCATCAATCAGAATAAAACGTTCGGGGCTGGTCATATATCAGTTTTAGGTTGGTTAAAATAATAGTAGTAGTTACTTGTTAAATTCAATTTTAAACTGGGTACCTACTCCTACTTGGCTATCAATAGTTATAGTACCTCCTAAAGCTTCTATTTGGTTTTTAGTCATGTATAAGCCCATTCCTTTGCCCTCTATACCGGTATGAAAGCGCTTATATAACCCAAAAACCTTATTCCCTTGGATTTCAAGGTCAATGCCCATACCATTGTCGCTAAAAAACAAAGCTATACCGTTCTTTGTTTGATTGCTTTTTACAGTAATATGTGGCGCAATGCCGGGCTGATGGTATTTTATACTGTTGGTTATCAGGTTATAAAACACGCTGTATAGGTAGCTTTTTAGGGTATACATCTCATCTATTGCAGAAAAATCAACATCAATAGTTACTTTTTCTGTTTGTATCATGTTGCTTATACTGGCCTTAATATCATTCACTAAGCCTGAAAAAACCACATGGTCTTTTATTTCGGTTATTTCGCGTTTTATTTGCAGTATATAGTTTAGGTCTTTTATTACCATATCTAGTTTAGCAACCGATTGAGAAAGCTCGGTAAGGAAAAGCGTGCGGCTTTCGGTATCCAAATCGTCCTTTAGCTCTTCGGCCAGGCCCATAATGTTTGATACCGGCGAGCGCAGGTTATGCGATATGATGTAGGCAAATTGCTCCAAGTCTTTGTTGCGCTGCATAAGGTCTGCGGCTATTTTCTCCCGCTCCTGTTCCATCAGCTTCTTTTCTGTTATATCGCAGTTGGTGCCTACAACCTTCATGGGCTTGCCGGTTTCTTCGTTCACTACTATTTCGCCCTGCGAGCTTATCCAGCGAATACTACCATCGGGCAATATAATTCTATGCTCTAATGCGTACCTCGATTTATCTTCAATAGCTTTACATACTACCTGCGGGGCAAAATGCAAATCATCGGGGTGAAGCCTGTTCAAAAATTTTTCATACGATGCCGTATCATTCTTAGGGTCATACCCAAATATCTTAAAAGTCTCGTCAGACCAGCGAACAAAATTTTTCTCATGGTCCTCATGCTCCAAACCCCGTTCCCAACAACCAACATGCGCTACCCGTTGGGCATCGGCCATCATTATTTCATTCTGCTTAAGCTGTTCCTGCACAATTTTTATGGTAGTAATATTTTTTGCGAAACAAGCTAATCCTACCACTTTCCCGTTTTCAGCAATTGGATGAAATGAATTTTCAGTCCATGCCGGCTCTGGGTATTCGCTATATTCTTCTTCCGAAAAAGTTTCTCCTGCCAAAGCCCTTTCATATCTTGCTTTCCATCGTGTAAGCACTTCTTCGCCAAATTTTTCTATTAATAAATTATCGCCGGGTTTAATGTCTATACCGGTAAATGCTTTAATAAAACCAATAAACCGAGCATTGGCAGCTATCATATTCATATTGGCATCCATGCTCCACATCGAATCGCCTATAGTATTCATTAAAATATCACGATTATTACTTTCACGGTTTGCCTTTTCTTCTGCTAATACTTTATCGGTTATATCCTGGTTGGTGCCTACTATTTTTAATGGCATGCCGGTTACTGCATCTACAATTACTTCGCCTTCCGAGTTTATCCAGCGTAGTGTACCATCGCGTAAAATTAGCCGGTGCTTTATTGAAAATTTAGAACCCTCGGCAATGGCCTTTTCTACAATTGTGGTTGAGAATTCTAAATCATCGGGGTGCACCCTTTTAAGGTAGTTTTCATACGATGGCATATCTGTTTTAGGGTCGTAGCCAAGTATTCTATAAGCCTCATCAGACCATATAGGTGCGCCTGCATCTTTAGTAAGGCCCAACTCCCAACTACCAACTTTGGCTATACGTTGAGCTTCGGCCATCATTTTTTCACTTAGTTTAAGCTGTTCCTCAATCTTTTTGCGGTTAGAAATATTTTTAGAACAACAAGCCACAGCAACCACAACCCCACTTTCTATAATAGGATTAAATGATATTTCAGACCAATGCGGGTCGGGCAGTTCGCCATACACCTCTTCTGTATAGGCTTCGCCTTTAAAGGCTCTGATGTAACTGCTTTGCCAGCGCTTCAAGGTTTCTTCTCCAAAGGCCTATATATTCATATCAAAGCCCGCTTGTATTTCTATCCCGGTAAACTGCTTAATAAGCCCAATAAATGCCTCGTTGGCAGCAATTAGCCTCAATTCAACATCTACACTCCACATCAAATCACTTATAGCGTTCATTAATGTATCGCGGTCGCGGTTTTGCCTCTCAATAAGCATTTGTTCGTTATGCACTGCTTCAGCAGCTATTTCTCTCTTCACAATATCCATCTATAAGTAATTAGGCTTTTTTATTTTAGAAGTAATTAAAAGCAAACCTACTTTAATGGTATATCACTAATTGTGTAATCTGTAGGCCTTAAGTACAACATGGCAAAAATCATAGTTAGGTAGCCAAAACAGCAATAAAACAGGCTGAAATGCAATGAGGCAGGCGTGTGCGTTTTCTTCAACATCGGATTGGTCGGG
>JANOCJ010000433.1:0-9855 GCA_031412115.1 Flavobacteriales bacterium | reverse complement strand
CCCGTTATTGCTTTTCAGGATAAAAAAACGTTACGCGACACCATGCTTTCGAGCGAGTTTGCCGCAGCACGTACTTTGCTGGAAGGCTTTAGGGACGGCAAATACAGCGCGTCAAAAGTATTTGACACTGGGCAACTGGCTACCTTTTTTGCGTTGAGCGAATTACTTGGCGCACGCCATGGCAGCGGCCGCTGGCACAACCTGCGTTTTTATTATAATCCTATTACAGCGTTATTAGAGCCCATTGCTTTTGATGGCGATGCGGGGAATGAGATACCAAACATATTGGGTATTGGCACTAAAACCGATACGCTGGATGTCTTCTATCAACGATTGTTTGCCGATAGTGCGTTCACAAAAATCTACCTTAAAAAGTTAGAAAAAGTATCGGTTGATAGTTATACAACCAACCTGTTTAAGAAAAAACAAGCTGCTATTGATAGTTTGCAAAGCCGCTTGGGGGCTGAGTTTCCTGATGCGAAGTTTAGCGATAAGCCCTTCCGCCAAAATAGTAAAACCATTTGCCTAACCATCCATCCAAAAAAATGCGTTAATGCCTATTTAAAAAAGCAAACTGCGAATTCAATAGAAATTGAATGGGCTAATATTCAGCCGCTGGGTATTGAAATTATGGGCTTGCAAACCGATAGTATCTTACTAAAACCAACAGGCAAACCAACGGCCAAAGGCACAGCAGCGGGGCAAATTGCAACTTATCAAACAAGCAACTTTTCTATCCCCAACGGGTTTAAAATCCCTAAGAAAATGAAGTTGGTTTATACGTCGGAATTGCTGGGCGAGAAAGGAAAAGACAAGGTGGTGATGTATGAGCGCAGCAATGAAGATTATGTTTTTAATACCAATCCGTTTCCGGTTGAAATACCCTTTCCAAAAAATTCCAATATTAGAATTTACGGCAACTCCGGTCTTAATTATATAGACATAGCTGTTTACAACTGTCCGCTAAATTTTAACGGGAGCGAAAAGCTTGACTATACTAAAGGCTTTTTAGTTATTTCCGACAGTACATCTAGCATAAAAAATTGTACGTTTAAAAATGTAAAAGGGCAAGGCATATTGGGCCGCAACATTACAGGCTCATTTACCTTTTATGGCGGTAAAGTTGTTATTAAAGATTGTCTGTTTGAAAACATAACATCGGAAGATGTTTTAAATTTAGTACGTTGCGATTTTGAGCTACGCAACTGCACGTTTCGCAACTGCAGCAGCGATGCTTTTGATGCTGATTTTTGCACCGGAAAAGTGATAAACTGCCGCGTAGAAAATTGTAAAAACGATGGGTTTGATATATCGGGAAGCAATGTTACGTTTGAAAATTGTACGGTTGTAAATGCCGGTGATAAGAGCATTTCGGTAGGTGAGCAGAGCAGTGCCACTATTATAAATTTAACCGTTACAGGCGGTAATTATGGCGTGGGTGTTAAAGATTGGTCGAACGCTACCATCAGTAATTCTATCCTAACCAATTGCAAAATTGGCATCGGTTTATACCAAAAGAAACCCGAGTTTGGCGGTGCAAGGGCAACTTTGCAAAACATTGTATTTACCAATTGCGTAAAGAAAACGGACAAAGACCCACAATCTACCATCACCCAAAAATGAGGCATTTTATTCTGATAATTTTATGTTTTTTATTTGCACAAAATGCAAACGCGCAGGATACTACGCTTGCTAAATTTTTAATGATAGGCCATGCCTATGGCAGTCAGGATACTACTGTAAAACAATGGAAATCTATTATTGACAATGCGGAGAAGATTAAATCAATTAAGGCTGATTTCAAAGTATTATTAGGCGACTTATCCAGAGATCATAAATACACAACTTTTGAAACTTTACGTGATTCTATAATAGGTAAAATCTTAAAAAAGGATTCTTCCTCAATTATTTTGGTTAAAGGAAATCATGATGTTGACAGATTAAATGGAAGAGTAGTTGCAAGCGCCAGGGCAGGAAAGGGAACATATATTACACAGATAGAAAACCCGGATTTAAGTTTGGATATATTTCAAAAAAGATTCTCCACCGGCTTTTTATACAATGTATTTGAAATTAATTCGGAAGCAAAGAATCAAAACCTGGATAGCCTTATAAAATCTGCAACAAAAAACAGCCAATCCCCCAACATCGTCTTTCTCTCCCACCGGCTTATTTGGGCGTATTCCAATCCGCGCTATGCGCACTTAGTAGAATTGACCAATAGCCCTGCAATGCACCAACTTCCGCAAGTGGTTGATATGGATTTTTTGAACCAACAAAAGGATAAAAAATTCTACTTTTTTGCCGGTGATTTAGGAGTGAATATCCCCCTGTTTTATGACAAGGTTGGCAATGTAACCATGTATGCCGTGGGTTGCGGTGGAACACCTAAAGATGCAGCCCTGTTAGCGGAGTTTAAGTGCGACACTATTCTTACCTCGCTAGTGCATTTAGGCACAGCTAATTACAGCATTGAAGATTACTCGCTAGAGAAAATAAACACTATGCCGCTGCCCAATGTAACAATTAGCGCCCAGCAAGGGTTTAAAGGCTACCAATGGCCCATTGTTTTAGGTATATTTGCATTAATGGCACTGGCGCTTTACATGGTAGTTACACCTAATGAATAAATTTTTCTACATAACGTTTTTCTTTCTGCTTGTCGGCATTTCTGCTGTGCAGGCGCAGCCTGTAACTGAACCCGGCGATAGCATTGTTGAACTTCCCGGTGGTAAAGTAGAAGAACTGGCGGCGCATTATTACCTGAACGGTGAGTTTGACAAAGCTGCCGACCAGTATGAGAAACTGTACAGTCAAAATCCCAACAAATATTACTACAACTACCTGCTTAGCTGCTACATTCAACTAAAGGACTTTAAAAAGGCCGAAAAGCTGGTTACCAAACAGTCTAAGCGCGATGCGGCCCCTGCCTATGCGGTTGATTTGGGCTATGTATACGAGAAAAACGGCGAAGGCGATAAGGCAAAAAAATATTGGGATAATCTCATTAAAGAAACCAAAAGCACCAATCCCGGCTATTACGTTGATATGGCCAACGCGTTTATACAGCGCGACCAAAAAACGTATGCTTTAAATACTTTAAAACAAGGCCGTACTATTTTAAAAGGCGGCTACGGTTTTAACATGGAAATGGCAGCCATATATAAGGCCAACAACAACCCGGAAGAGATGTTTAAGGAGTACATAACATTTGTACGCGACAATCCCGACCAGCGCGATGCTGTACAAACCGAGTTGCTGAATGTTATTGGTGCCGATGGTACGGGCGAAAGAGGAAAACAACTGAAAGGTTTGTTGTTGGAAGAAATTACCAAAAGCCCTGATAAACAAGCATACCCCGAGATGTTGATTTGGCTGCACATGCAGTTAAAAGAGTTTGATGCCGCTATTGTGCAAGCCAAAGCCCTTGATAAACGGCTAAAAGAAGACGGTTACCGACTAATGGAATTGGCCGAAGTATGTGCCACAAACGATAATTACGATGCTGCTACCCGTGCCTACCAATACGTTGTAGATAAAGGCAAAAACAACCCCAATTATGTGCAAGCACGGTTGAATTTGCTGGATGTACAGTACAAAAAAATCACCAATACGTTTAGCTACACTACTACCGACCTGACTAATTTAGAAAGCCAATACAAGATTACGCTTGACGAGCTGGGCAAGAACAATGGCACTATTGAGCTGATGAAAAGCCTGGCGCATATTCAGGCTTTTTATCTGAATAAAACCGATAGCGCAATCGTATTGTTGGAAGAAGCTGTTAAAGTGCCAACCTTTCGCGAAAAGGCTACTGCGGAATGTAAATTAGAGTTGGGCGATGTAATGCTTTTGCAAGGCGAAATTTGGGAAGCCAGCTTGTTGTATTCGCAGGTGGATAAGGCATACAAATATGATGTAATAGGCTTTGAGGCTAAATTTCGTAATGCAAGGCTGTACTATTACAAAGGCGATTTTCAATGGTCGAAAGCGCAGCTGGATGTATTGAAGGCGGCCACTGCAAAATTCATTGCGAATGATGCAATGGAGCTGTCGATTTTCATCTCATCAAACATTGGCAGCGACACTATCACCACGCATTTAGAAATGTTCTCTCGTGCCGATTTACTATACTTTCAAAACCGTTTTGATGATTCGCAAAAAGTACTGGATAGTATTTCATTTGCCTTTCCAGATAATGATTTGGCCGACGATATTTTGTACCGCAAGGCCAACATAGCCTACCGTACCGGCAATTTTACCAAAGCTGCCGACTTTTACAACGAGGTTGTTACCAAGTACGGGGAAGAACTTTTGGGCGATGATGCCCTCTTCAAATTAGCTTCTATCTACCAATTTAATTTGGGCGATAATACCAAAGCAATGGAGATGTATGAAAAGCTGATGGCTGATTTTCCCGGCTCGGTATATGTGGTGGAAGCCCGTAAGCGTTTCCGCACGTTAAGGGGAGATAAGGTTAATTAGTTGTCGGTTGACAGTTCGCTGTTCACAGAATTTCTTGTAAATACTGCCAACTGACAACCGCGAACTGCCAACTATTTCCCGTAAATTTGCCCAATGATTATCTACAACGTTACAATTAACATAGACGGCGAGGTACACAACGACTGGTTGGAGTGGATGAAAGCCGAGCATATACCTGCCGTTATGGCTACGGGTTTATTTATTGAATACCGCTTTGCGCGTGTACTTTCAGACCAGGCCGACGAAGGATTTACATATGCCGTACAATATTTATTGAAAGATATTGGCGACTATGAAATTTACAGAACCGCCTATGCGCCGGCTTTGCAGGCCGAAACAGAAAAGCGTTACAAAGATAAATTTGTGGCTTTTCGCACCTTACTTAAAATAGTAGAATGATACACCCCGTTAAGGCTAAAAAGCATTTAGGGCAGCACTTTTTAAATGACGACGGCATTGCCCGCCAAATTGCTGAAAGCCTTACGCAGCATAAGAGCTACAGCCGTTTGCTGGAAATTGGCCCCGGTACCGGTGTGCTTACCAAGCATTTAATTGAAGATAAACGCTTTGATTTATACCTGTCGGAGATTGATACCGAATCGGTTGCGTATTTAAAGACAACCTACCCGCAATTAACGCCGCACCTTATTGAGGGCGACTTTCTGCACATGGAAATGCTAGACTTTAGCGGCGGCGAAAAAATGGGTATTATAGGCAACTTTCCGTACAATATTTCTTCGCAAATATTATTTAAGGTATACGAGAATAAGGACACCGTAATGGAATGCGCCGGTATGTTTCAAAAGGAAGTGGCCAAGCGCATTGCATCGCCTCCGGGCAGCAAAGAATATGGCATTTTAAGCGTATTGCTGCAAGCTTTTTATACTATTGAATACTTATTTACCGTTCCGCCGGAAGTGTTCACACCGCCACCTAAAGTAGATTCGGGCGTAATACGTTTGGTGCGCAATGATGTAACCGATTTGGGATGCGATGAGGCCATGTTTAAGACAGTTATAAAACTGGCCTTTAACCAACGCAGGAAAATGATACGGAATGGGGTTTCCTCTCTACTCAAAAACTCCGACCATCGATTGATGACCCAACGCCCGGAGCAGTTAAGTGTTGCAGAATTTGTTGAACTAACTAAGTTGATTGAGGATGCGCAAGCTAAGTAATGAGGAGTTGAACCGCATGTCGGCCGAGGAGTTTAAGGAGGCTGAAAAGCGCAAAGTCATTATTATATTAGACAATGTACGTAGCCTGAACAACGTAGGCTCGGCCTTTCGCACCGCTGATGCATTTTTGGTGGAAGCCGTTTACTTATGTGGTATTACGGGCACTCCGCCCAATAAAGAAATTTATAAAACGGCCTTGGGTGCTGATGAAACTGTTACCTGGCAGTACTTTGAGAATACTATGCTTGCCGTTGAAGCATGTAAAGCCAAAGGCTACAATGTATACAGTGTAGAACAAGCAGAAGAAAGCACGTTGCTTCATGATTTTGTGCCGCGTGTAAGAGGGTTGGCTTTGGTATTTGGCAACGAAGTAAACGGTGTACTACCCGAAGTGGTTGATGCATCGGACGCATGTATAGAGATACCGCAAGATGGTAGCAAACACTCGCTGAACATATCCGTTAGCGTAGGTATTGTAGTGTGGGAAGTAGTAAAAAAGCTGGATGCTACATCTGCTCAGGCACTTTAATGCCCAGTAAGCCCATACCTTGTTTTATAACGTTAGCGGTAAACTGCGCTAAGCCCAAACGGAACGAACGTACAGTTTCATCCTCCTCTTTCAGAATAGTTACTTCGTGATAAAAGCGGTTAAAATCGCCGGCTATGTTGTAAATGTAATTAGCTACTCCTGCAGGGTCGTACGCATTAGCCGACTGGCTGATAACAGCAGGGAAACCGTGTAAACGAATAATTAAATCGCGCTCTGTTTTGTGTAATGAAGCAGGTGTTCCTCCAATAGTAAGATTATCTGCTTTAGCTTTACGCAGCACGCTTTTTATACGCGCATGGGTATATTGTATAAACGGCCCTGTATGCCCATTAAAGTCGATAGACTCTTCTGGATTAAAAAGCATTTTCTTCTTCGGGTCAACTTTTAAAATGAAGTATTTTAAAGCGCCTAAGCCTAGTGTATGGTAAAGTTCTTCGGCTTGTGCTGCATCCAATCCTTCTACTTTGCCTAGCTCAATGGTCTTTTGCTTAGCAGCATCCAACATACCTTCTACCAAATCATCAGCATCAACAACAGTACCTTCGCGGCTTTTCATTTTGCCTGATGGTAGCTCAACCATACCGTATGACAGGTGGTACAGGTTATCGGCATACTTGCGGCCCAACTTTTTCAGAATAAGAAACAGCACTTTAAAGTGGTAATCCTGCTCGTTGCCTACTACGTATATTGATTTATCAATTTGATAATCGCTTTCTTTTTCATTGGCAACAGCAATATCTTGTGTGATATAAACCGTTGTGCCATTGCTACGCAATACTACTTTTTGGTCAAGTCCATCTGCTGTTAAATCAACCCAAATAGAGCCGTCTTCTTTTTGAAAGAAAACACCTTTCTCCAAACCTTCGGTTACGGTTTCTTTACCTAAATTATATACATCACTTTCGTAGTAAAACTTATCGGGTTTAATGCCTAAGTCTGAATAGGTTTTTTCAAAACCCTTATATACCCAACCATTCATTTTCTCCCACAGGGCGCGCGTTTCAGCATCGCCTTCCTCCCACTTCACCAGCATAGTATTCACTTCCTGCATTAAAGCGGTCTGCTTCCCGGCTTGCTCCTTATCAACGCCTTGGGCTACTAATTCTTCTACCTGCTTTTTTAGTTCCGATGCAAATTTTACGTAGTAATTGCCAACCAAGTGATCTCCTTTAATGCCGGTAGATTCCGGCGTTTCGCCACTGCCCCACTTTTGGTAAGCCAACATGCTCTTGCAAATATTCGTTCCGCGGTCGTTATATAAACAAGCATGTACCACATTGTAGCCTTCGGCTTTCATCAACTCAGCTACAGATTGGCCTAAAAAGATGTTACGCAAGTGGCCTAAGTGGAGTGGTTTGTTAGTATTCGGCGATGGGTATTCAACCATTACCGTTTGTTTTTTGCTGCCCGGTGTGGCAATGCCAAAGTTGGCATCGGCTTGGTTTTGGGTAAAGAAGTTTAACCAATATGCCTCATCTACTACTAGGTTTAAAAAGCCTTTAACAATATTATAGCGCACTACCTGTGCGTTATTGGCAAGTAGCCAATCGCCAATTTCGGTAGCGGTTTGCTCGGGGTTTTTGCCCGATGTTTTAATGTATGGAAATACGTTTATAGTATAATCGCCCTCAAAATTTGGGTTGGTTGAATCTGTTTTAACAGGAAGACTAGCGGCAGCATCACCATACAACGCGGTTAATGCCTGCTTTACTTTATCTACTAATTGGGTTTCTATCAAAGCCATAATGAATGCGAAAATACGGAAATATTCCATGACCTCACCCCGTCCACGCCAAGGCGTGGCCACCCCTCTCCATTTTATGGAGAGGGGAAAGACTGCGATAGCAGGCTGGGGAGGGGTTTACAGCTCGTGGGTAATTTGGTTGGTTACCTTGGTTAGTATCTCAAAGGCATGTTCGGCAGTGCGGTTTTCATCATCAAGTGTGGGGTTTATCTCCACCATTTCAAAGCAGCAAACCTTATTATCGCGCACCAAACGCAGTAATAAGTTACCCGCTTCGCGCTCATCTAACCCACCCGGTGCACGTGTACCGGTACCTTTTGAGATGGTCGGATCGAGCACATCAATATCAAACGAGATATAAATAAGGTCGCAGTCTTCTAAGTGGTTAAGTATCTCATGGGCAATACGGTCAACGCCTTTTTTGCGTATTTCAACTACGCTTACCGTTCGTACTTTATGTTTCTTAATAAGGTAATCTTCCTGCGGTTCGGTGTCGCGCACTGCCACATACACTAAGTCTTTATAATTTATTTTAGGCGCAATGTCGCCGTAGTTTTTAAGCTTTTCCCATAAGTCAACGGTGTAATCATCTAACTTATTAATGCCTTTGTCCTCGTTATCTTCATTCAAAACAATAGATAGCGGCATGCCGTGCATGTTGCCCGAAGGGGTTGTATAAGGCGAATGGATGTCGGCATGGGCATCAATCCAAATAGCTCCGAGGCGTTTTTTGGGGTAAGCCATTTTAATGGCCGTAATGGTTGCCGCAGCCGTGCTATGGTCGCCGCCCAGTATAACGGGGAACACCTTTTCATTCTTCAATGCCTGTTGCAGTTCTTTGGTAATCTTACCAAACATCTTATACAACCCGTTGATACGCTTTGCATCAAAGTGCTTGTCGGGCTCCATTAACAGCCGGTTCTCATGCGGAATCTCAACTGTGCGGTTCTTTTTAAAAAAGGTACTACCAAAGTCTAGCGCCGCAATCTTAATGGCATCAACACCTAAACTTGCTCCTCGTGTCCCCGCCCCTATCTCCGACTTTACCTCATATATCTTTATCCTCTTCATGTTAAATGTCTTGGTATTAGTATATTTTTTAAAGTAATTAACTTACATTTGCTATAATTTAACAATGTAACTCACCCGGATTGTCAAATTTTGAAAACCCAAGGTGCATTAAAGCATAAAAAAGCCTGTTATCAGGTAGTAAGATATGAAAAATAAATATTTAGACCTTATTGAGCAAACATACGAGTTTCCACAAGAAGGTTTTGCAGTAGTTGACGGGGAGCTAAACTTCCACAATATTCCGCTAATGGACATTATTGACCAGTACGGCACACCGTTGAAAATATCTTACCTGCCTAAGATTACAGCCAACATACAAAAGGCTAAGCGCTTTTTTAACGTAGCTATGGCAAAAGCTGATTATAAAGGCAAATATACCTATTGCTACTGTACAAAAAGCTCGCATTTTAACTTTGTCCTAGAGCAGGTACTAAAGAGCGATGCCCACTTGGAAACCTCTTCGGCCTACGATATGGCTATTATACGCGAATTGATAGCCCAAGGCCTTGTTAGCAAAGACAAGTACATACTTTGCAATGGCTTTAAACGCCCTTTATATCAAGAAGAGATAGTTAACCTGGTTAACGAGGGATATGAGAACGTTATACCTATACTTGATAGCAAGAGGGAAGTTGCCTACTACAAAGAGAATTTACAGAAACCATGTAAGATAGGTATGCGCATAGCATGCGAAGAAGAACCTAATTTTGAGTTCTACACCTCACGCCTTGGCATTCGTTACAGGGATATTGTCGACTTCTATAAAACCGAGTTTAAAGGCAATAAATTGTTTGAAGTAAAGATGCTCCACTTCTTTATTAATACCG
>JANOCJ010000432.1:0-4379 GCA_031412115.1 Flavobacteriales bacterium | reverse complement strand
CAATGCCATCAAAATGTTGCACTAATGCTTCTACTTCGGCAGCATTTATTGCGTTGCCGGTAGGGTTGTTTGGTGAGCAAATGAAAAGCATTTTACTATTCGCATCGGCCGCTTTTAAAATAGCCTCGCCATTCAGTTGGTAGTCGGCCGTAAGGTTTACTTTGCGCACTTCTACATCATTAATATTGGCGCTAACCTCGTACATGCCGTAGGTTGGCGGGCAAATAATTACATTGTCCTTCCCTGGTTCGCAAAATATGCGGAATAGCACGTCAATAGCCTCATCGCTGCCGTTACCAATAAAAATATTACCTGCGGGAACACCTTTTATTGTGCTGATTTTTTCTTTCAAATCAATCTGCAAAGGGTCGGGGTAACGGTTAAATTTTTCCGCCACCGGCGAGCCATAGCTATTCTCATTGGCATCTAAAAAAACTGTGGCAACGCCTTTAAATTCATCGCGTGCTGATGAATAAGGTTTCAACGTTTTTATATTTTCACGGACTAGTTCTTCTACCGTTTTCATTACTTTTTATTCAGTTGGGTTAAACGTACGGTTACTGCATTTTTGTGTGCATCTAAGCCTTCGGCAGCGGCCATTATTTCAATAGTTTTGCCTAGTTTTTTTATGCCTTTCGGCGATATTTTTTGTACTGTAATTTTCTTTACAAATGAGTCTAACGACACACCGCCATATACCTTTGCATAACCATTGGTTGGTAAGGTATGGTTGGTTCCGCTGGCATAATCGCCGGCACTTTCGGGGGTGTAATTACCGATAAAGATTGAACCGGCGTTTATGGTATTTTTTACAAAATAGCTTTCGTTTTTTACAGCTAAAATTAAATGCTCGGGCGCATATTGGTTGATTATAGTAACCGCTTCTTCCTCTTTTTTTACCAATATTATTTTAGAATTTCCCAATGCTATAGCTGCCACTTCTTTCCTTGGTAATAAAGCTAATTGGGCTGTTACTTCTTTCTGTACTTTTTTAATAAATGACTCATCAAAAGCAACCAAAAACACTTGCGAATCAGGGCCATGTTCAGCTTGCGATAATAAATCGGCAGCCACAAAGGACGGAATTGCAGTAGCATCGGCTACCACCATTACCTCCGATGGACCAGCAGGCATATCAATAGCCACGCCTTCGTTCTGCACTAATTGTTTGGCGGCAGTTACATAGCGGTTGCCCGGCCCAAATATTTTATTTACTGCTTGGATTGTTTCTGTACCGTAAGCCATAGCGGCAATTGCTTGTGCACCGCCTACTTTGTAAATTTCGGTAACGCCGCATAGTGCTGCGCTATATAATATGGCAGGATTGATTTTGCCTTCAGCATTAGCTGGAGTGCATAATACCAAACGCTTGCAGGCCGCAATAGCCGCAGGTGCAGCCAGCATTAGTACTGTTGAAAATAGCGGTGCGCTGCCTCCCGGAATATATAAGCCCACATTTTCAATTGGACGGCTTTCGCGCCAGCAAACAACGCCTTTGGTTGTTTCTATTTTTACCGGCTTTTGTACCTGCGCTTTGTGAAATTTTTTGATGTTGGTATAAGCAACCTTTATAGCGCCTTTCAGCTCTTTGCTAATTGCATTTATTGCCTCCACCATTTCATCGTGGCTAACTTTTAAATCGATTAACTTTACCTTATCAAATTGATAAGTATAGTTTTTCAGCGCTTTGTCGCCATCTTTTTTTACGGTAGCTAAAATGGCTTTCACCGCACCATCAACCGTATTGCCTTCGTCTTTAGGGCGGGCAAGTATAGCGGCTAGTTCAGCCTGTTTGGGGTATTTAATTGCTTGCATATTACAACACCATTTTTTCAATAGGTACAATTAAAATTCCTTGTGCTCCCGCAGCTTTTAGCGCATCAATATTATCCCAAAACTCATGGTCGCTAATTACAGAATGTACCGAGCTCCAGCCGCTATCTGCCAAAGGCATAACGGTGGGGCTTTTCATGCCGGGTAGTAAGCTGATAATATCCTGTAGCTTGTCGTTAGGGGCATTGAGCAAAATATACTTGTTATTTCGCGCAGCTAAAACACTGTTTATGCGGAACAAAAGCTGGTCTAAAATAGCCTGCGTTTCTTCATCAAGGTTAGTGCTTGAGATGATGACCGCCTCCGATTGGTACATTACTTCTACCTCTTTCAAGCCATTTTTAAATAAGGTAGAACCTGTGCTTACAATATCGCAAATACCGTCTGCAAGGCCAATATTTGGGGCAATCTCTACTGAGCCTGATATTTCATGAATCTCTGCCTTAACCCCTTTTTCTGCCAAATATTTTTGCAAGGTGTTAGGGTAGGAGGTAGCCAGTTTCTTCCCATTAAAATATTCAACGCCGTTATACTCTACATTTTTAGGCACAGCCAACGATACCTTGCAGCGGCTAAAGCCCAAGCGGCGCACTATCTTAACATTGTGCTCTTTTTCAATCAGCAGGTTCTCGCCAATAATGGCAATGTCGGCAACGCCGTCTTCTATATACTGTGGTATATCGCTATTGCGTAAAAAGAAAATCTCTAACGGAAAGTTGCGCGCAGTAACCTTTAGCTGGTCGTTACCACTGTCTATAGATATGTCACACTCCTTAATCAGCTTTAGCGAGTCCTCATTCAGCCGCCCCGATTTTTGTATTGATATACGTAATTTCTTCATAATGCTATTAAAATAAAAAAGCCCTGACGCTGCGGTCAGGGCTTTGAATTATTGTTATGCAATTAATACACAATAATACACTACCTGCCGCGCTGTGCGCAGAAGTAATGATGGTGATGCATATTGATTGCTGTTATGTTCATTTCAGGCTACAAATATAGTATAAAACTATTGCCGTTCCAATTCTTGATTATTCAGCTTTAATAAGTTTATAGGTTTGGTATGCCCCTTTGCTGTTGCTTATCGTTAACAAATATATGCCCGGAGTGTATCCGCTTATATCTATTGTTTGGTTTAAAGAGCCTTTAGCAGCAAAGGTTTGCTGTGTTAGCATACGGCCGGTAACATCGCTAAGGCTGTAAACTAATTTACCTGCGGGAACGTTTTCGGCCTTAATATAAACAATGCCATTAGTTGGGTTCGGGTAGATACTAAACGATGCAAACGCCTCATTAATACCAACAGGCTGAACGGTTACGGCTGCCGAAGTATCTTTACAACCATTGGCATCGGTAACTATAACGGCATACTGGCCCTCGGCTGCTGCAACATAAGTTTGCGCATTGGCACCGTTTATTGGCCCGCCATTTAGCAGCCATTGGTAAGCGCTTTGAGGGTCTGTGCTTAAGTTTACGTTATTGGTTTGCGCAACCACCGCCGTTGGGCCGCTAACTGTTAGGTTTAGCATTACAATGCTATCGCAGCTACTTGCAGCCATAAGTGTATCGTAATAGGTATCCGCAATACTTAACAATTCTCCATTAAAATTGTAGGTAGTGCCGTTGCAAATATCTTCTGATATAACCGTTACAATAACCGGAATTGGCGTAAGCGTTGCTACTTGCGATGTTGCGTTGCCGCAGTTGCTAGTAATATTTACTGTATAATCACCATCGTTGGTTAGGTTAACACCGTTTACAGTGTAGCTTGCCTGGTCAGCATTCAGAATATCATTTCCATCCAATTGCCATTGGTATTGCATATTGCTGCCACCGGCCACTACGGTAAATGTAACAGTGCTATTAAAGCAAGCAGCTACCGATTGGGGTTGCTGCGATATGCTCAGAGCGCCGGTTACAGTTACAACCCTGTCAACCGTTAAAGGGCCGCCACAAGTGCCGTTAGCTGTAGCGCGCACAGTAAAGTTGCCGGTTACATTGCTTACCAAACCGGTGCTTGCATTAATTGTAGCACCCGTATTGCCCACAATGCTATAGGTTATTGTAGATGAATTGGTAGCTGTAGCAGTATACGTTCCTGTACCGCCTGTGCAAAGTGTTGTTGGCCCGGCAATAAACGTTGGCGTGCCAACGGCGGGGGTAACGGTAACAACAACATCAACTGTGGTTGGCGTGCCGCAGGTGCCTGTAGCTGTAGCACGTACCGTAAAGTTACCCGTTACATTGCTTACTACCCCAGTGTTTGAATTGATATTTGCACCTGTGCCACCAACTATGCTATATACAATGCCGGTAGAGTTGGTGGCAATAGCAGTATATGTGCTTGTTGCGCCTACACAAAGGCTTGTAGCACCGGCTGTAAATACCGGGGTTTGTACCGCAGGGGTAATGGTTACTGCTTGTGTGCCGGCTGTTGGAGTGCCGCAAGGGCCAGTGGCTATTGCCTGCACAGTAAAGTTGCCGGTTACATTGCTTACCAAACCGGTGCTTGCATTAATTGTAGCACCCGTATTGCCCACAATGCT
>JANOCJ010000431.1:0-9658 GCA_031412115.1 Flavobacteriales bacterium | reverse complement strand
TAACTGTTTACCCCAAACCCACTGCCGGTTTTAGTGCAACCCCATTGCTAACTGATATGTTGAACCCCAATATTAACGTTACCAATGCAGCAATGGACATTACCGCATGTATGTACGATATGGGCGATGGCACTTTAATTGACACCAGCCTTAACCCTGCGTATACTTATAGAAACCCCGGTAACTTTATTATTACCCAATATGTAACCAATAGTTATGGATGTACTGATACTGCTTGGGTACAGCTACGTATTGACCCTTACCACACCCTGTATATACCGAATGCATTTACCCCAAATAATGATGGTAAAAACGATGCTTTTGGCGCCAAAGGTATAATGGTAGACAACTTTAAAATGTACATATTTAACCGCTGGGGCGAACTGCTGTTTGCCGGCGAAAATATTGATGAGTACTGGGATGGCATTGACAAATCGGGTAAAATGAGCCCAATTGATGTGTATGTGTACAAAGTTTATTACACCCTGCCCGACGGCTCTGAGCAAAAACAAATAGGTACTGTAGCACTAGTAGATTAAATTTTTATATTAATATTTTTGAAAGGTTGGTTTGTGAAAGGGCAGCAAATGCTGCCCTTTTTGTTTGATACAAAGCATTTTAGCCCCTATTTTTGAGGCTATTAACACCTTGATGGGCATAATTGCTAACAGAATTGCGCTGTTTTAATAAATTGTTATTTAATTTGCCGGTTATAATGTGAAAACATTTGTATCTTAGCAAAGATTAATTTAACATTTAAGAAACGCCAGTGCCTATAGCAAACATATACCTTACCAAAAATCAACTTACACTAACTATTAAAGGCTTTTTAGCGTTAGTGTTGTTGCTGATTTCTGTCGGTTTAAAGGCCCAGCTTGTTGTTACAGCTCCGCCAGTAGGGCCAAACTACACCCAGTTGCTTCAAAATTTCTTTGTTGGCGGTGGTGTTACCGTAAGTAATGTTACTTATTCAGGCTCTCCTTTAGCCATAGGTTCGTTTACCAGTAGTGGTGGTAATTTACAGTTGCCATCAGGCATTATACTTTCTACGGGCAACCGCAGTACTGCAGTTGGGCCTAATAACTCTTCATCGGCAGGTACTGCCTTAGGAACCCCGGGCTTTGTTGAACTGAATGGAATAGCAGGCTCTGCCACATACGATGGTGCCAGACTGCAATTCAACTTTGTTCCACAATCAAGTACAATTACGTTTAAATATGTTTTTGCATCTGAAGAATACCCTGAATTTGTTAATAGTGGATATAATGATGCCTTTGGCTTTTTTATAAATGGCCCCGGCTACGGAGGCTTTACCAATTTGGCCTTGGTACCCAGCACATCCTTACCCGTAACTATTGATAACATTAACCAACTTACCAATAATCAATATTACCTTGGCAATATTGGCAACCAACAAATACAATACGACGGCATGACCCGTGTGCTAACTGTTACAGCCGCAGTGCAGCCCTGCCAAACTTATACCCTAAAAATAATGATTGCCGATGGTGGCGACAGGTTTTATGACTCGGCCGTGTTTTTGGGCGATAACTCATTAGTTGGTGGGCAGTTTAACGTATCAGCCACAACAGCTTTTGCTGATACCAGTGCTTATGAAAATTGCAGCCCGGCTTATATCAACTTTACCTTACCTGCAGCTGTTAATACACCTACTACCGTTAATTTTATAACAACCGGCACAGCTACCAGCGGTGTTGATTATACCCCTTTAGGCAACAGTGTTACAATACCTGCCGGCCAAACAAGTGCGCAACTTACTGTTAATGCACTAGCCGACAACTTTACAGAAGGCATTGAAAGCCTTATGGTTATATACCAAACCCCCTGCGGGCCCGATACTATTAACATTAACATACGCGATGTGCCCCCAATAAATGTTATTGCAGGACCCGATTTATCTATTTGTAACGGGTCAGGCCCGGTAACGCTTACCGCCCAAGCCACAGGCGGCTTGCCCCCGCTTACCTATACTTGGAACAATGGTGCTGGTAACGGCACAAGTGTATCTGTTAACCCGGCGCAAACTACAACGTATACTGTAACGGTAACGGGCTTTTGCTCAAGTAATACCAGCACCGACCAGCAGGTGGTAAACGTTAGCACCATTCCAACATCAACATTTACAACATCAGCACCTGCATGCCCGGGTTCGCCTATAACGGTTACCTATAATGGCAATGCCAACCCAAATGCCACTTACAACTGGCAAACTGGCGGTGCTACCACGGTAACAGGTTCAGGCCAAAACATACAGGTTACTTACGCCAACTCCGGCAGCTATAACATTTCGCTAGATGTGGTGCAAAGTACCTGCCCATCAACTGTTACTACTGTGCCTATTTTGGTATACAACGTGCCTGTATCTACGTTTACAGCAACCTCTCCGCTTTGCCAAAATGTTAATGGAACAATAACCTATACAGGTGTTCCATATCCTAACGCAACCTATAACTGGAACTTTGACGGCGGTAACGTAGTTAGCGGTACAAGTGTTGGCCCTTACACGGTAAACTGGACAAATGGCGGCACCAAAAACGTTACGCTATCCGTTACTTGGAATGGGTGTACATCGGCCGTTACAACTGTACCGGTTACTGTTTACAACAGGCCTACGGCTAATTTTGTATTGGGTGGCGCCATTTGCGAAGGAGCTACAGTACCAGTAACCTACAGCGGCACAGCCGATACAACGCTTGCTACTTTTAACTGGAACTGGAATGGCGGAACTGTGGCAACACAAGCAGGCCAAACCTATACTATACAGTACGGCACTGCGGGGCAATACAACATAACACTAACTGTTGATGAAAATGGTTGTACCTCATCGCCTGTTACCATACAGGCGCAGGTAAACCCTATTCCTCTTTCTACTTTTAATGCGCCAACCCAGTTGTGTTTAAATGCTAACGGTACGTTTAGCTATAATGCAGTAGCAGGGCCAAATGCCATTTATACATGGAATTTTGACGGAGGAACTATTATCTCGGGCAATAACGCAGGCCCTATTGATGTTTCGTGGGCAACAACGGGCACTAAACAGGTTTCATTACTAGTTACCGAAAATGGCTGCTCAGATGCTACTGTTACTGTTGATGTAGTGGTAAACCCTATTCCAACATCAGACTTTAACGCTACTACAAACCTGTGCCTTGGCACCCCTAGCGATGTTAACTTTATTGGTTTAGCAGGCCAAACAGCTACTTATAACTGGAATTTTAACGGTGGCACCAACGTAAATGGCGCTACAGGAGCAGGCCCATACCAAATAGACTGGAATGCAGCAGGTGTTTTTGACATTGACCTTACTGTTACCGAAAATGGCTGTACATCAACTGTTACTACCCAACAGGTTACTGTAGGTGGTTTTCCTACGGCAGATGCCGGAGCTGATGTTATTGTTTGCAGCGGCCAACCCGTACAAATTGGCACACCTGTAGTTAACGGCTTTACCTACGAGTGGATTAACACGCTAACCGATATTGTTGACCCTGCATTAAGCACGCAAAGCTTTACCCCAAATAATACGCTTAACCCTATTGGCCCTGATGTGCGCACTTATACTGTGCGTGTTAGCCAAAATGGTTGTACGTCTACCGATGCTGTTACCGTTACCATTAACCCACAGCCGGTGGCTAATTTTGTTGCCCCTGTTGCCGAATGTTTCTCTACCAATAGTTACGATTTTACAGCCGGCAGCTCATTCTCAACCAACGCCACCTTTACCTGGGATTTTGGCGCTAACTCAAACCCTTCATCATCAGCAACGCAAAACCCCACGGGTATTGTATTTAATACCGCAGCTACACAAACCGTTACGTTAGATATTAGCGATTATGGTTGTACCAGCACATTTACTAGTACGGTAGATGTATTGGCTGACCCTGTAGCTAGCTTTAGTGGCGCACCACTATCGGGTTGCGCACCGTTAGAGGTTCGATTTACCGACCTTTCTAACTACCCGGGGGCAACGTTTTTATGGAACTTTGGCGACTTGTCTCCATCATCAACACAACAAAACCCTACGCATACATACATTGATGCCGGGTCGTATGATGTTACTTTACAGATATCGGCCAGCAGTGGTTGCCGCAACAGTATTACACTAGCAGACTATGTGGTGGTAAACCCCATTCCGGCAGCATCATTTATTGTATGGCCTACCGAGGTTGATTTTTTAAGCCCAACGGTAACCATTACCAACACATCTACCGGCGGTATACCCACATGTACTTATGATATAGGTGGCATTACCACCCTTTATGATTGCGACCCCGGTTACACTTTTCTTGACACGGGAACTTATATTATAACCCAATTTATAGAAAACGAATTTGGCTGCCGCGATACAGCTATACGCCGCGTGCGTGTTTCACCGGCATCGGCATTGTATATACCTAACGCATTTACACCTGACGGTGATAACTTAAATGAGATTTTCTTAGCCCAAGGTGTGTCCATTAAAAACTTCCAGCTTTACATTTTTAACCGCTGGGGCCAGCAAATATTCAGCTCTAGCGATATTACCAAAGGATGGAATGGTAAAGGCAGCGATGGCGAACCTTGCCCAATAGATGTGTACCCTTACCGTGTTTTTTACGAAGACATGAAAGGCGTAAAACACGATGCCATTGGCCGTGTGTCTTTAATCAGGTAATTCTTTACATTTTAATACATTGCTGAGGATAGGTGAAGTATATTTGCACTGCGATTTTATTGTATGAAAAATTGGTTCCGCAGGTTGCTCCTTCTCTCATTAATTACCACCTTTTTGGTTATTTTGGCCGGTGGTATAGTACGAACAACCGGTAGCGGTATGGGTTGCCCCGATTGGCCTAAGTGCTTTGGGCAATACATTCCACCAACAGATATTTCGCAACTACCGCCCGACTACAAGGAGATTTACAAAGTGCAAGGCAAAGAAATTGCCGACTTTGAGGCTTTTAAAACCTGGGTTGAATATGCTAACCGTTTGGTAGGTGCCCTGTTGGGTCTCTTTGTTTTAGGCGCGTTCATCACTTCATTCTCATACAGAAAAGAGCGGAAACGTATACCCATACTAGCCTTTATTATTATGGTATTGGTAATGTTTGAAGCCTGGCTGGGCTCGGTAGTAGTTGAAAGCAACCTTGCGCCTGTAAAAATTACTACCCATATGCTGGTGGCTTTTGGCATTGTTACTTTAATAAGCTACACGTTTGTTTACGAGCGTTTTCTTTATAATCCACCCACGGTTTCGCTAAAAATACCCGCAGGCATACGCAACCTATTCATATTAATAATAGCCTTGTTTGTATTGCAAGTGGTAATGGGCACGCAAGTGCGCGAAGAGGTAGACCGCATAGCTAACGACCCGCAAGGTGTTGCCCCGCGCGATAAGTGGATTAGCATGTTGCCGGGCATATTTTTCATCCACCGCTCATTCTCGTTATTCTGGTCGGGCTTGTTTATTTATTTTATGATGCAGGTATTTAGGTATTACCGCCAAAATACTAGCATTTATAAACCATTGCTGGCTGCAGGCATTATTGCTGTTGTAGAAATTGTAAGCGGGGCTGTAATGAGTTATTTTGCCGTACCTAAAGCGGTTCAGCCTATCCACCTGCTATTATCAACCATAATATATGGGCTGCTAACGCTATCGTTTATTAATATGGTGTTGCGCAGCAAGAGTTACGCACCCAATTCTTTAACCGCCAAGTAAGCCATAAGGCCCATTCCGGTTTCCAGCGCATCTTCGTCAATATCAAATGTTGGGGTATGTATACCCGATGTTATACCCTTTGCCACATTGCCCGTACCTAAACGGTAAAAGCATGCAGGCATTTGTTGGCTATAGTAGGCAAAGTCTTCAGCCGTCATGCGGCTTTCCAGCTCAACAACATTATCATTGCCCAAATACTCTTTAGCAAATGCAAAAGCGCGGCCGGTTAACTCTTCATCATTAACTAAAAACGGGTAGCCGCGGCGTATTTCAAACTCGCAAGTGCCGCCCATGCTTATAGCCATAGTTTCGGCCATGGTTTTCATCAATTCATGCGCTTTGCTGCGCCATTCCTCATCCATTGTGCGAAAGGTGCCTTCTAAATAAACCTCATTGTGTATAATGTTGGTAGAGCCATTGGCTATTACTTTGCCAAAGGTTAGCACTGTTGGGGTTATAGGGTTGGCCTTGCGGCTAACTATTTGTTGCAGGGCAACCAATATATGGGCAGTAATTAATACCGGGTCAACCGTAGAATGTGGAATAGCCCCGTGGCCGCCTTTGCCTTTTACGGTTACATACAACTCATCGGCACTGGCCATAAACATACCGGGGCGAAAACCTACTTTGCCCGCCTCAAGCTGCGGCAGCACATGCTGGCCAATAATACTTTTGGGTTTGGGGTTTTCCAATACGCCCTCTTCAATCATCAGTTTAGCACCGCCGGGTATGCGTTCCTCGCCGGGTTGAAAGATAAAGCGCACCGTACCTTCAAAATTATCTCGCAGCTGGTGTATAATTTTTACTGCACCCAGTAATGATGAGGTATGAACATCGTGTCCGCAGGCATGCATTACACCAATGTTTAATGATTTGTAGGGAACATCATTTTCCTCAACAATAGGCAAAGCATCAATATCTGCCCGCAGGGCAATGGTTTTGCTTGTTGGGTTTTTGCCCTCAATACTGGCTACAATGCCTGTTTTTACTATACCGGCAGTAAAGGGTATGCCCCACTGGGTAAGTACAGATTGGATGTATTCAGATGTTTTAAACTCAACAAAAGACAATTCGGGGTTGGCATGTAAATGCCTGCGTATACCGGTAATTTCCTGCCTGTATTCAGCCGAAAGTTTTTTAATTTCTACAGGGTTTACCATAGCTATAAGGGTATTTGGTAATCTTTTACCATCTCGTTTAGGGCTTTGTACATGGCGCTCATTTCGGGCATAGCGGCCATAGTATCTAAATGCTCCTTAATTTTTTTGGCGTATTGCTTGCGGCCTGTGGTTATCCACTGCGACACGTAGTAGTAGCTGTAAATGCCCATTTCGTTTACCTGTATGCTTACGCGGTTGGTTGATAATTTTAGGTAACGCTTAAAGGTATCGGCACATTTGGCGTGTTTGCCCAGTGCAAAGTAGCCTATCATTAAGCAAATAAAAATGGTATCAATAATTTCAGAAAAAGGTATTTGCTGGTAAGTAATCATTAGCTGTTCCAACTCTTCAACAGCATTTTTAATGCCCTCCTCGCCGGTAAGTAATGATATAGCCGCATGGGTAACTTTAAGGTAGATAAAGTCATTCAGGTTTTCCTGATAAATGGACTTTTGCAACTCCTTATCGCAGCTTGTTTTTATAAACTCTATCAACTCGTGGCTTGCCGCCGGTAAAGTATCTAAATACCCCGGCTTATGCAGCAAAAATTGGTATTTAGATAGTTTGAAAGACGTATGCACCGCCAAAGAATATATGAAGGGGTGATTTACATAGCTATTCCAATATTTTGGTATACGGTCGGGCGTGGTGAGGCGTTTAAATACTGCCTTTACCGAAGGACTATCTAACTGCGATGCCGAAGCATTTAAACGCAAATAGGCCAGCTTGCTGGGCAAATCAAACAAATAGGCAAAAACCAAAAAGGGGTTTGCTTCCAGCTCTTCATCACACTCTACAATGCCGGCAAGGGTTTCAGGCTTAAAAAAGTCGCCTTGGCGGTAGTAATATAGTATGTGGTATGATTGAACGCGGCTAAGCAGGCTAACAGTTTTACTATCGCTATTGTGGTATTGCTTAAACCATGCCAGTTGTTCATCAACAACCTTTTGTATATCCTTATCGCGCACGGCGGGGTTAAAATACTTGCGTATGCGGTAGTAAAAATCGTTTATCAGATGGTCGTTGTCCAACACATCAAACAACTTTTGGTGCAGCTTAATATTTTCAGAGTATGACCGGTTTAGCATAGCCTGCTGGGCCATTATTTTTAATACTGCAGCTTGGGTACTGTAATCTTCAATTTTCTCCGATATATCATAAAGCCACTGTATAAGGCGGTTAGCATCTTCAACACCACCGGTGTTTATCATTTTCTCTATACGGCCAATGTTATGCAGCAGGTAGTTTGGGTAGCTAGAGCTTATATAGCCCGTAAGGCGAAAGGTATGCGAGGCTAATTGGTTGAAGTTTTGTTTGGTTTTGGCATCAATCTTACCATATACCTTAGCCGCCAACTCGTCAGAGCTGTTTACAACGGCCAAATCTCGAGAGATAGCCTTAACCAACTTAAGCGACATGTCGGCCTTAATACTTTGAAGGTAGCGGGTGAAGTTGTTGTAAACTTCATCATCCATCAGCTTAATTACCTTCTGTATGGTTATGTTAAATTCCTTTCCCAAATTATTTTACGCTGTTTGCCAAGAAAAAAAAAGTGATTACTACACAACTGATATGCAAATATGTGAAGAAGTTTTTTATACTACAACATCATTTACCAACAATACGCTGTAATAGTACGGCACATTATTAATAAAATATAACGGGTGTTTTATTGGTTTATTGCTTATATAATTGTAGCGGTGTTAAAACAGTTTAAACTAAGTGTTGTTTCTACATGATATTTAGCTTGTATTAACGCCAAAAAATTGTTATCATTATAGTACTTCAAAATTACTGTTGTAAGATTTTATTAATTAAATGGGCTTATGAAAAAAATTGTACTTCTTCTCATCATCATTATTGCAACCACTACGCAGGGCGTTTGGGGGCAGGTAGTGTCTACAACCTCTCCATTTAACTATGGTACAGGGTTAATAGCATCAAATACAGCTCCTTTTGCTACTGCCGGGGGTACCAACATCACCGTATCGGGCAATGATATAACCGTTACCGGCAACGTAACAATGGCTTCGGGCATATACAACTTTAACAACTTTACCGTAAATGCCGGTGCTGTGGTAACCCTATCAGGCACCTCGCCTATTATTATCCGTTGTACAGGCACATGTACTATAAATGGCACAATACGTGGTGCTGGCGGCGCAGGCGGCAACAATACCGGTACTGCTACTGCTGGTACTGCTGGAGCTGCTGGCGGCGGTGGTGGCCGTGCAGGTGGGGCTGGTGGCACAGGCGGTACTGCTTCTTCTGGTGGCACAGGTGTTTTAGGCACTAGTTTTCCGGGAACAACAGGACGCGGAACCCCCGGTAATAATGGCAATAGCAACGCCGGTGGCAATGGTGGTTGCGGAGGCAGCTACTTTGCAGTAGGTGGTAACGGCGGCGGCACTACTAACACAGGTATAGCCTATGGCGATGTAAATTTAACTACGGTACTTAATACAACAACCCTACTTGGCGGCTCAGGCGGCGGTGGCGGCGGTGCTAATAACGGAACAGCGGGGCAACGCAGGGGCGGAACCGGCGGCGGCGGCGGTGGCGGCGCAATTGCTATTACAGCCAATACCATTACGTTTGGTGGCAGCGGCCTTATTTCTGTTAAAGGTGGGCAATCTGGTAATGCTACCGGCAATACTTCTGGCGGCGTTTTGCCTATTTTTTCAGGCTCAGGTGGTGGCGGTGCCGGTGGCACTGTGCTATTGCAATCATTACAAACAGCTCCTGCTCCAACTGTAAATACAACACCTGCAACTAC
>JANOCJ010000430.1:0-12470 GCA_031412115.1 Flavobacteriales bacterium | reverse complement strand
CTGATACAATGCCCCCGGCATAGCCTGCGCCTTCGGCACAGGGGTATAGGTTGGTTAACTGCGGGTGGTGTAGCTTTTCACTATCGCGTGGTATCCGCACCGGCGATGAGGTACGGCTTTCGGGCGCGTGAAGCACAGCATCGTTAGTAAAATAGCCCGGCATTTTTTTGCTGTATTGCTTAAAAGCGCCGCGTATGCTATCATATATAAATGGAGGAAAAACCTCCTCTAAATCGGTACTGATAATGCCCGGTTGGTAAGATGTTTCGGGGAGGTTAGCAGATACTTTCTTATTCACAAAATCGACCATGCGCTGGGCTGGAACAACCTGTGTGCCGCCGCCTAATTTACAAGCCAGTTGCTCTACACTTTGCTGAAATTTCACAGCAGCCAGCGGGCCGTATTTTTCAAAGGCTTTTACATCGGCCAACTGCACCTCTACCACAATGCCTGAGTTTGCAAACGGGTTGTTGCGTTTAGAGGGCGACCAGCCATTGGTTACCACCTCGCCTGCGTTAGTAGCACAAGGGGCAATAATACCACCGGGGCACATGCAAAAAGAATATACGCCACGGTTATTTACCTGCTCTACCCAACTATAGGCCGCAGGCGGCAGGTATTCGCCACGGTCGTCGGTATGGTATTGTATTGTATCTATAAGTGCCTGCGGGTGCTCTATACGCATGCCCAAGGCAAAGGGCTTCGCTTCTATGGCAATGCCTTCTTTGTGCAGCAACTCAAAAATATCGCGGGCAGAGTGGCCGGTAGCTAAAATTACCTCTTCAACATCTGTGGTAAAAGGCTGGCCATTTTGTTCCAACTTAATTTTTTTAACCTTGTCGCCTTGCTTTTCTATACCAACCAGTTTGGTGTTAAAATGAACCTCGCCACCATGGGCAATAATGGCATCGCGCATGGCAGTAATTATTTTGGGCAACTTATTAGTGCCTATATGCGGATGGGCTTCGGCCAATATATTTTCATCAGCCCCAAAAAACACAAAATTCTCCAACACCTTTTGTATGCTGCCCCGCTTGCCCGAGCGAGTATAAAGTTTTCCGTCAGAGTATGTTCCTGCCCCACCCTCGCCAAAGCAATAGTTGCTTTCGGGGTTTACGGTTTGCTCGCGGTTTATGGCGGCCAAATCGCGCCTACGGTCTTTTACATTTTTGCCCCGTTCTATAATAACAGGCTTTAAGCCGAGTTCAATTAACCGCAAAGCGGCAAATATACCTGCCGGGCCGGCGCCAATAATCATAACGGGGCGGGCATTGGCTACATTTTTATATTCGGGCGGGGTAATGATAGATTCGGGGGCTTCCTCATTAATATAACCCTCAATGCGAAGATTTACCCTAACCTGACGGCTTCGGGCATCAATGGAACGCTTTTTTATGCGAAAAACGACCTTGTCGGATGCACTTAACCCCCACAAACCGACCAAAAGCGAGTGCAAAAATGCCTCGTTGGCAGCCTGAAAGGGCAAAACTACTATATCGGCCGTCTTAATCATTGCAGCGCAAAGGTGCGGTAAATAAGGGAAAACACCACAAAATGCAGAAAATTTTTATTTAACTATTTGTCAATTTAAAATTTTATTTACCTTTGCCACCCTCAAGAAAAGCGAAAGTAGCTCAGTTGGTAGAGCACCACCTTGCCAAGGTGGGGGTCGCGAGTTCGAATCTCGTCTTTCGCTCATAACAGTAAAACCCTCTCAGTGAGAGGGTTTATTGTTTAAAATGATTGCCGGATGCAAATTTGGCAATATGGAATGCCTAGGTGGTGGAACTGGTAGACACGCAGGACTTAAAATCCTGTATCCGTTGAGGATGTACGGGTTCGACTCCCGTCCTGGGTACGTAGCAAGAAAAGGCTTTCAGCAGAAATGTTGGAAGCCTTTTTTATTTATACTATTTTGGCCTACGCATCGTTTGCTATACAGAGCATTAACCAAATGAAGATATTAATCATCAACCCGCCGCACCTGTCTATTGGCAGCCGCATGCCGCGCGAACATTTGCCCCCGCTGGGCCTTTTATCTATTGGCGGCCCCTTAATTGATGCCGGGCACGATGTTAAGCTGCTTGATGCTGAATTTGGCCCCATGGAGCATAGCGAAATTGTTAGGCAAGTATTGCAGCAAAACCCCGATGCTATATTACTTGGCCACTCCGGCTCAACATCGGCGCAGCCTATAATAAATGATATTACCCGGCAGGTAAAAGCCCAAAACAATGCTATAAAGGTTATTATTGGCGGGGTTTTTCCTACTTACCATTGGAAAGAAATTTTAGAAACCAACCCGCAGATAGATTACATAGTATGCGGCGAGGGCGAAGAAATTGCCCTAAACCTGATAACGGCGCTAAGTCAAAACACGCCCCTTGAGACTATAAAAGGCCTGGCGTTTAACGTAGGCGGCGTGCCCTTTAAAACCGATACACCCGAAACCATTAAAAACCTTGACGACTACCGCATTGGGTGGGAGTTGATGAAGGGTTATAACTATACCTATTGGGGCCGGCGCAAGGCGGTGGTTATACAATTCTCTCGCGGTTGCCCCTACCCTTGCACCTATTGCGGGCAAAGCCTGTTTTGGAAAAAATGGCGACACCGCGACCCGCAACTTTTGGCCGATGAAATTGAAATGCTGCATAAGGAATACGGTGTGCAGGTTATAAATTTTGCCGATGAAAACCCATCATCGAACCCCAAAGCATGGAAAGCTTTTTTAAAGGCATTGGTGGCCAAAAACCTAAAGCTGATATTGGTAGGCTCGATACGGGCCGATAACATTGTGCGCGATGCCGACTTTTTGCACCTGTATAAAAAAGCGGGCTTTGAGCGCTTTTTATTGGGCATTGAAAATTACGACGAAATGGTGCTGGCAAAAATTAAAAAGGCCGGGGCCATATCAAAAGATAAAGAGGCTATACAGCTTTTGCGCAAGCACAACATCCTATCTATGGCTACCTACGTTGTGGGTTTTGGCGATGAAAAAACACGCGATTTTTATAATAGCCTAAAGCAGCTCCTATCATACGACCCTGACCAGGTGCAGGTGCTGTATGTAACGCCCCATAAGTGGACGCCCTATTTTGATGATGTGGTTGACAAAGAAATTATTTTGACTGACCAACGCAAGTGGGACTATAAGCACCAGGTAATACATACGCAATATTTAAAACCGTGGATGGTGATACTGTATGTAAAGCTTATTGAGGTAATAATGCAAACAAGGCCCAGCGCGCTAATGCGGTTGTTTTTTCATAAAGAGGCGCGCCTGCGTAGCGCCATGCGTTGGTATACCCGCATAGGCCGCCGCGTTTGGTTTTGGGAGTTGTACCAGTTTTTCTTTGTAACCAAGCTAGATAAGCACCGCATTAAAATGCGCGATTTTTGGGCGTAGTGATATTATTTAATTACAGACAAATTCGCCTTGGCAGCAATTACTAAAATAGTATTTACCCAATGAAATCCATCTATTATTTTTATTATACATTTTTAGATAAAGTCAAAAACAACGACCCGCATTATGCTGCTATACTAGCTATAAGTGCAATAGAATTACTTATACTAAATTCCCTAGCCACATATATACTACCTCTGCTTTATATTAAACTTGATGTTTTTTGGATTTTATTTGTACTGACCTCTCTATTTAACTACGTGTATTTTGCCAAATTAAATAATATGGATAAATACATTAAACACCCAAAATACATTTTCAACAATTACTATGTTTCTTTATTTGCTTCCATAGCATTTATTCTACTTGGGATTGTTGCTGTATTTGTTTGGCCAATACTGCAGTAGTTATCCTATTTCCGACATAGTAGGTATTATCACCAACCATATTATATTCTTACTGACAGGTGAGAACACCTGCCAAGGCGAAATAGAATTGATGCTATAAGAAATAAAGCATATAATTACATGATGCCAACTACAAATCCTATATCAATAAAAGGGAAAGATAGTAAGCCACGGAAAAGCAACTTTTAAATGTAAAATGGAATGACGAATGTATATATAAAAAAATACTGGGAAGAAGAAGATGTTTTATTTTATCTTCATTTTATTAATAATATAGCGATCAGACAGATCGAGATTACACCTACAGAGACTAGGCGAATGTCTTTAGATGTAAAACAAAAATTGATTTATATGATCAGTCTTTGGATGAACTTGACATTAAGGAGGATGATTATATTAGTAAAATAGAATTTGATGAGATTTGGAACAATCATAATACACAATAATGGTTACATATATAAATTTTGGTGATATATTTAACATAGATGGAATTCAAAATTATGCACATGGCTGTAATTGTGCCGGTGCAATGGGTAAGGGTATTGCGCTGCAATTCAAAAAGAAATTTCCTCAAATGTATAAGCAATATAAAAGCTTATGTACAGAAGGTAATTTTAATTTAGGGGATGTTTATACATATAATTATGCCTTTGGATATGTTTTTAATCTTGCTACACAAATATCTTGGAAGCACAAGGCGGATATTAACGCTGTTGAACAATCTTTAAAAAAGATGTTTATTATTGCTTCACAACAAAAAGTTAATACAATTGCATTACCTAAAATAGGTGCAGGTTTAGGAGGTTTAAAATGGGATGAAGTAAAAAATATCTTAGAGAAAATAGCCGAAAACTATCCACAAATACAAATATTTGTCGTAGAAAATTATTTAGAGGCTAAAGAAATATAGACGATGTATCCCGCCTTGGCAGGTGAGAAACACTTGTAAAGACGAAAAAATTCATTAACCTATGTTGCCAATGTACAACTAAATCATATTATTTATTTCCTTTTCGACCGCAGGCAATAAAGCAATTTCTCCTGCTTCAGCCAGTGCTGTTATTCCAGATTTTGACAATGCTTTAGCGGTGAATGGAACTATAAACTCTTTAAACATTTCCTGCATTTTCTGTATACGAACATCATCTTCCATTGTATTCTCAAAATTAATTGCATCACTATAATTAGGTGGCTCTCTCCTAAATATATCGCCGATATCTTTTTTTACTAACTCTTTATTTTTTACATATACGTTACCAAATATACCTTGCACATATATTTTAATATTAATATTATAATAATTACCATAATTGGATTTCTGAATATTTAATGCAATTATACACTCGGTACTATTTTTAAACCAGCCACCAAAATCACTTTCAAATCCATTTGCCTTAGCTATTTCTCCAAATATTTTTTTAAATTCCATAATAATGTATTAATATACTATTAAATTTTTTCCTTATTGGCAGGTGTTTCTCACCTGCCAATAAGGAACTGCTAATATAGCATTGGATGGTTGGTGTCGCTATGGTTAAACACCTTCCAAGGTGGTAATATTTATATTAGATTGGCACGTGAAAAGCCCTGTAAAGGCATCGGGAGCTTCCGCACAAAGTGGAGCGTATTACAGGATATATTATGAGGCTATAAACACATATAAGTCGGTTATTTTTTCATTCTCAACAATAAAAAAATCCATTCCGGTAAGCGGGCCTTTTTCTGTTGCTATTGTCCAATATAGCCTCATGCTATTTTGCACACGTTCTATTGGCTGCGTGGCTTTAAAATCAAATGCAGGGTCTGCTTGTACTTTATCAATAAAATCAGAAACTTCGTTAACCCCGTTTAAAATAAATGCAGGGTCGTACATCTTAATTTCATTGGCATAAATTTTCGAAATCATGCCATCCCTTTGGGTGCGGTCGCGCTCATTCCAAATGGCTAAATGTGTTTGCTCCAGTATCGTTATAAATTCTGTATCCATGGTATAAAGTTCTTTCGTGTTTCAAATATATAAATAATAACAAGCGCCTTTTATCGCTTTTTCCACCTATAACATTCTAAAAAAATTGGGCTTAGCTATATTTGGCGTATTGGATCAACTAAAGGGAAAATCACATTCTGAATTATAAAGTATTTTTATCAACGTTAATAAAAATACCTCCTTTTGTCACACTGAGCTAGTTGAAGTGTTGTAATTTTAAAAGAGTGTTATTTTGGTGCGGAAAAACATCGTTTTTTATCGAAAAAAAACGTTTTTATTCAATTTTGCGTGTTTATAATTGCTTTTTACACGCAAAAAAATGGTTTTCGCTACAATAGGGGCCATAGTTTATAAGGCTATTATATTTTATTCGCATGGCTTTTGCGCAACAGTATAGCATTGTTATATCGCATCTTCACCCCATGCCTACTTGACTTGTATAATAGTTGCTGAGTTTTAAAAATATCAAACCACTATATATCAACTACTTAGCACTGCGCTTTAGGTAAACTATATTCCCAATAGCGGAAAATGAATATAATTTTCGGCTTTGTAAAGGCATTTAACACAAAAACAACCGGGATTTCTTTTAACAGGTATCAACCGGGGAAAATATTGGGTACGCTGTCAATCTTTTATAATTATATTTTTACTAAAACTGGATAGTATTTGCACACTGGTACGCTATTTGTAATGAACCACAACCTGAATAGGAAGTAATACTGTACATTTGCAACGGTGAAAAAAACACACAACATAATATGGCTTGTAAGCGTAATGCTGTTTTTGGCTAGCATTGTGGCTTTTACATGTGTGTCTACCAAGTCATTATCGGTTGAGGCTGATATTGCGAATGTTGAATTTGAAACTGCCGACTTAGACCTTGACGAAACAGTTTCGTACCTTGATTTACTATTTATTTCGCTTTCAGAAAACTGGGATTTAGCTGATAACACTGCTAAACCTGTTACTTTTTCATCATCGGCCGGCTTTCATTGCGACAGGGCAACCGGCAAAAACATCTGCATCCAGTTCCGGAAGCTGAAGTTTGACTGCTAATTAATTTTTGATTTGAAGGGATAGATATATCCTTTTGAAACCCCATTTAGTTTTTGGGTTTACTGCGCCGTATGCGTTGCTATAGCCCGGGTTTATCAAAAATTCAATAGCACCTAATGTTACCAAAAAAAATAAAGCAAGGGCCTACCGGCGTGCGCTTGCGCATAGTAACCGCTATGTTGGCCTTAATAATATTGGGTATGGGAACAACCAATGCCCAAACCCCCAGCCCCGAAATAGTGAAGGGCAATTTTAGCACTTGGTTTTTATTATTAAACCGCTTTCAGCTAACCAAAAAATGGTCAATTACCAATGAGCTGCACGAGCGTACAGGCTCGTTTCTTAGCGACCAAGGCCAGTTTTTATGGAGGCCATCGGTTGATTATTCATTAAACAAAAACGTAGAGTTCTCGGTAGGCTACAGCCTTATACACGTTAACCCTTACGAGCCTTTTAACCAAAAAATGACTACTACCGAACATAACATTTGGGAGCAGGTATTTTTAAAATGGGACATTGGCAAGGTGCATTTTGCTAACCGCTTTAGGTTGGAAAATCGCTGGGCACCGCACGTTGCGCAACATACCGAGGGCGACTATTTCTACAATACTTACGATCATTTGAACCGCTTTCGTTACCGCTTTATCCTATCTACCGACATTGTAAAGTTTAAGAAAGAAAATGCACTGTTTTTAATGGCTTGGGATGAATACTGGTTTACCATGAACAAAGGCCTTATGCCCCAACAGTTTACCCGCAACTGGGCATACCTGGGCTTGGGCTACCGCTTTAACCCTACTATGAATATACAACTGGGCTATATGAACCAGGTAGACAGGGTAAACGATACCAAGTTTGTAGCTACCCCAATTATGCAATTGACGTTTGTAAAGAACTTCAGCTTTATTAAAAAACAAACCAACTAAAAGCGCCTAAAAAAATGGAAAATAACAATGTAAATAAGCCGCCATACTTTGGTTTTAAAGGCTTAAAATCATATTTCAAAAACGACCTTTTATCAGGTTTCTTAGTTTTTCTTATAGCCCTACCATTGTGCTTGGGCATATCTATGGCCAGCGGCTTTCCACCCATTGGCGGTATTTTTACAGCTATTATAGGCGGTATGCTGGTGCCTATTATTGCTGGCGCGCGCAACGCACAGCTTACTATTAAAGGCCCTGCTGCAGGGCTTATTGCCATTGCTATTGCCTGTGTTACAGACCTTGGCCACGGCGACCCATTATTGGGCTACAAACTGGCATTGGCTGTTGTAGTAGCTACCGGCATTATTCAAATAGGGTTTGGCTTTTTAAAGCTGGGCAACTTTAGCGATTTCTTCCCTATGTCGGTAGTGCATGGCATGCTATCGGCCATTGGTATCATCATCATCTTAAAACAATTTCCGGCTATGTTGGGTGTAAAACCTGCCGGTAAAGATATGATAGCGCTAATAGGCGAAATACCCCATACCATTGCCAACATGAATTACGAGATTGCCTTAATTGGCGCTATAAGCCTGGCCATCCTCTTCATCTTACCACTTATAAAAAACAAGTATGTAAAGATGATACCCGCACCTATGGTTGTAATTTTGATAAGCATTCCGTTAGGTATGTATTTCGACCTTGAGCATGAGCACGTATACCTGTTTCAACACCACGAATACCATGTAGGGCCAAGCTTTTTGGTAACGCTGCCCAACCAAATGTTGAGCGCTATTACCCACCCCGATTTTTCGCAGGTTTTCTCCGGCACATCAATAAAATACATCATCATGTTTGCGTTGGTAGGTAGCTTAGAAACGTTGATTAGCGCCAAGGCTGTTGATTTACTTGACCCGTACAAACGCAAATCAAACTTTAACCGCGACTTAATTGCCGTTGGTGCAGGTAACACATTAGCCGGTTTTATTGGCGGCCTGCCTATGATATCGGAAATTGTGCGTAGCTCGGCCAACATTAACAACGGCGCAAAAACCAGTTGGAGTAACTTCTTCCATGGCGCATTCTTGTTAATTTTTGTAGCATTTTTTCCTATGCTTATTCATAAAATACCTTTGGCTGCTTTGGCTGCAATGCTTGTATACACGGGCTTTAGGCTGGCATCACCCAAAGAGTTTTCCAAAACATTTAAAATTGGCCGCGAGCAGTTATTCATTTTCTGCACCACTATTTTCCTTACCCTTTACGAAGATTTGTTGGTAGGTATTTTTGCCGGTATTGCTGCTAAATTTTTGGTAGAAATTGTGATGGGCGTATCGTTTAAAAACATATTTATGGCCCGTGTAAAAATTAACGATGAAGGCGACGGCCGCTTTGTTGCCCATGTTAGTGGCGATGCTGTATTCTCTAACTATTTAGGGCTTAAACGCAAACTGCAAACCATAGCGCAGGGGCAGCACATCCAAATAGATTTATCGGAATGCAAACTGGTAGACCACTCGGTAATGGATAACCTGCACTTGTTTGAAAATGACTACCGAGCCACCGGTGGCCACTGCCATATTATTGGTTTAGATAACCATAGGCCACTCTCTAGCCACCCGCATGCTGTTAGAATAAAAACTAAAAAAGCTTATTAATGAATAAAGAACATAGTTTTTTTAACGAAGAAGAAGTGCTGCACCAGTTGAAGCACTACCTGCCTGCACAGGCACCGTTAAAAGATTTTATTCACCACAACACGCTGCACGCATTTCAAAACCTTAAGTTTCACGCTGGGGTGGCAAGTGCATCAAAAATATTTGGCTACAAAGTTTCACTACCGTTAGCCGAATACCGCAAAATGTATACTACCGGCCGCATACATAAAGAGGTGTTGGAAAAAGTTGTAGCCGATAGAAAAGGAAAAGATGCCAAAGAGTGGATAACAAAATTGCTAGCCGAAGGCTACGACGAATCAGTAACACCACGCGTTGGCAACCTGCGTGGGCATTGGAAAATAGAATACCGAATTGATTTGGATTCGTTGGTACAACCCACCTTGTTCCGCATACTTTGCAGCTACTTAGACCAAGGCATTGCAATATGGAAATTTCCCGTTTGGCACAAAGGTTTTTTGGCGTCTATTAAAGAGATGGAGCGCAACTCGTTTACTAGTTTTTTTAAAACACCGCGTGCGCGTAAGCTGCTGCTTAGTGGCAAGCACGACATTGCATCGCTACTAAAAATTTTGGTTGGCGATGAGGCGTTTTACCAAGAATACCTGTTTGACCAACAGTTTGCACACCAAGGCTGGTCGGGCATGGTAGCTGCTATTGAATTGCAGCCCGAGACGTTACTCGACACCAAAAAAATAACCTTGCACGACCTTATTGTTTTTGAGTTGTTGATGGAGATTGATGCGCTGGACACTAAGTTTGGCGATATATGGGCCCCGCTGGCCATACGCGTAAAAACAAAGCCACAACACATTTTAGCTAAGGTTGCAAAAACGGAAGTGAATGAGGTAATAAGCCTTTGGCAGGATGCATACGAGTGGAGTTACTACGATGAAGTGTTGGCAGGCCTTACCATGAAAAAAGAAAGCAACGAAGCAGTAATTGAAAAATCGTTTCAAGCTTATTTTTGTATTGATGACAGGGAAGGCTCACTGCGCCGCTATTTAGAAAAGCTTGACCCAAACTGCGAAACCTTTACTACACCCGGCTTTTTTGGTGTTGAGTTTTATTACAAGCCCGAGCATGGTAAATTTTACACCAAGCTTTGCCCCGCGCCCGTTACGCCTAAATACCTGATAAAAGAGTTTGGCGCTAAAAAAGACAAGGCGAAAGAAATGCATTTTAATACACATTCGCACTCATTGTTTCGCGGTGCAATTATATCGCAAACACTGGGCTTTTGGACGGCTTTTAAGCTATTTGTAAATATTTTTAAGCCCAGCATGAGCCCCGCAACAGCATCGTCGTTTAGGCATATGGATAAGCTGGCAAAACTGTCTATAGAAAATAAAGATGCAGGCCACCGCGAGAACGATTTGCAAATTGGCTTTACCGTAACCGAAATGGCCGACAGGGTGCAGGGTGTGCTAATGAGTACCGGCTTAGTAAAAGGCTTTGCCCCTATTGTGTACATTGTAGGGCATGGTTCAAGCAGCGTAAACAACCCCCACTTTGCTGCCTATGATTGTGGCGCTTGCTGCGGCAGGCCGGGTTCTGTAAACGCCCGTGTATTCTCGTTTATGGCTAACCATGAGCAGGTGCGCGAAGTGTTGAAAG
This sequence comes from Flavobacteriales bacterium, assembly GCA_031412115.1. Taxonomy (GTDB): domain Bacteria; phylum Bacteroidota; class Bacteroidia; order CAMBQF01; family CAMBQF01; genus CAMBQF01. Next base: position 1,392 of record JANOCJ010000430.1, on the reverse strand, counting down.
AAAGGGGCATCGACATCCCTTCTACTACCCAATTTTTGGGTGGCTTGCACGACACTACGCGTGATGAGATTGTGTATTTTGATGAAGAATCACTATCACCCGAAAACGCAAAACGCCATGCAGCAAACGAAAAGGTGTTTGACCAAGCCTTAGATTTTAACGCCAAAGAGCGTTCGCGCAGGTTTGAATCTATCGACACACATTTAAGTGCGGCAAAAATTCACGATAAAATTAAGCGCCGTTCGGTATCGTTATTCGAACCCAGGCCCGAACTTAACCACGCCACCAATGCCTTGTGTATTGTGGGCCGTAGAGATTTGACCAAACGTTTGTTTTTAGACCGTCGAGCCTTTACCAACTCGTACAACTATTTAGTTGACCCTACAGGCAAATACCTGTACAACATTTTAAAAGCGGCTGCACCGGTGTGTGGCGGCATTAACCTTGAGTATTTTTTCTCTCGTGTCGACAATCAAAAACTGGGTGCGGGCACTAAGCTTCCGCACAACGTAATGGGCCTGTTTGGCGTAGCCAACGGCATTGATGGCGACTTGCGCCCCGGCCTGCCAAGCCAGATGATTGAGGTACACGACCCTGTGCGTTTGTTAATTGTGGTTGAGCATTTTGAAGATATTGTTTTAAAAACAATACAAACGGAGAATGCCACTTACGAATGGTTTATAAATGAGTGGGTGCAGCTGGCTGTAATTAGTCCCGAAACTAAGCAGTTAAGCGTTTTTAAAGATGGTGCTTTTACACCTTACCATCCGCTAAAACATAAGATAGACAAGGTAAACGACATTACGCCTGTGCTAGAATTACATACTGAGAATATACCGGTTTACGAATTAATTAAGTAAGAGATGGAAACGCTACTACAGTTTTTTATATACATACCACTAGCGGGTTTTATTATCAGTTTGATAATAAATGAAAAGAAGGAGACGGCCTTATCTCGCACTGCTTTTTTTACCGTTGGCCTGCACATGGTGGCCTTTTGGGGCTATACCGTGTATTGGATGCTTAACAACCATGCAACACTTAACCTTAAAGAAATAATACTCTTTAAAACTGCCGGCTACGAGTTTTTTATTGATTTCTGTTTTGATAAAATAACGGTAGTATACATGTTTGTAGGTTCGTTGCTTACCTTTTTGGTTACGGTTTACAGCCGCTACTACCTTCACCGCGAGGAAGGCTACAAGCGCTTTTTTAATGCCCTGCTGCTATTTTATTTTGGTTACAACTTAGTAGTACTATCAGGCAATTTAGAAACGCTTTTTATGGGTTGGGAAGTATTGGGCATCTCATCATTCCTGCTCATCGCCTTTTACCGCGACAGGTATTTACCCGTTAAAAATGCCGTAAAAGTATTTACCATTTACCGAATTG
>JANOCJ010000429.1:0-2876 GCA_031412115.1 Flavobacteriales bacterium | reverse complement strand
CCGCCAAACCGAAATTTCGGCATTGGTAAGCCCCGTTAGCGCTGTTAAAGAGGTTCGCACCAAGTTGGTTGAACTGCAACGCAGTTACGACGAACATAAGGGTTTGGTAATGGATGGGAGAGATATTGGCACCAATGTATTTCCTAATGCCGAGTTGAAAATATTTATGACTGCCGACCCGGAAGTACGTGCACAACGCCGTTACGACGAGTTAATTTCAAAAGGCTACCATACCACTATGCCTGATGTACGCCAAAATTTGGCCGAGCGCGACAGGATAGATTCTACCCGTGCCGATAACCCGCTAACCCGCGCTGAGGATGCTATTATTTTAGATAATACAGACCTTACGGAAGAAGAGCAAATGGAATTTGCACTTGATAAGGCCCATGGCGTTATCAGCCAGAAAAAGGCAATGTATCATTAAGAGGAGAGGGGAGTGAGGAGCGGTTTCTCCCTAACTATTTATAGTCCTATTTTTATTCAGAAAGCTCTCCCTTGTAAAGGGAGTACCCGAGTGTAACGAGGGGGAGGGATTTTACTAATACGTCGTTGTCCTATACCAGGTAGTGGTTTTGCCCAGCAGGCTTACCCATAAATAGCCCCTAAAACGCAATATAGCTTTGCTATTATCTAAACTCGCTTTGCACGAGTAAAATTTACCATCTTCGGGGTTATATACCTTACCGCCAATCCAGTTTTGGTCATCGCCATCCCATTTAAGGTCAGATGCAATAATCATATTTTGAAATGTGCGGGTACGCAGTTTAGGGTCGGGGTTTTTCTTGTCTAGCTTTTCCTGCCCGTTTTCGTCCTTCGAGTTTTTTTGCCAATACACCTTTATCTCGTACGTACCATTGGTGGCGTTTTTATAAATAAGCATTTTGCCACGGCTATCTTCCGTAAGCCAAAGGCCACAAATATCGTCGGCTTTAATTTGTGCAAAAGCGTTTATAGCAGTTAAAAACGTAAAAGCGAAAATGGAAAAAGCTTTTTTCATATTGGCTAATTTAGCAATTGATTATTAACGTGTTGCAAAAATGTTAGTTAAGTGGGTATCTTCAAACCCTTTCTCTTTCTCAGTATGAATTTTGCTAAAACCGTGGCTTTTAAGCAGGGCTGTAACAACTTCCAAACGTCCTTCAACATCATGCACTTCGGCAACAACCTTGCCAATAATAGGCCAATGGTCGGCTTTTATACCCTGAAGCACCTGTAACTCAGCACCTTCGCAGTCTATTTTAAGCAAATCTATTTTAGGGATATTGTAATCCTCCAACACTTTTGATACCGTAGTAAGCTTACACTCAACCCGTACTGCTCCTTTTTTAATTTGGCGGGCAATAAACGGGGTTAAAAATTTAGGTAGAAAGCGTAGCAACTTGTAGCGGCCCGGCAGGTTACGCAGGTTACCGTCAACAGCTTTTTCAAACTCGGTAGGGTCAACGTCCCACTGCTCAGGGTTTGAGGTAGATAGGGCAGGGCTGTTTGGGAAATAGGTAAATATTAACACACCTTCCTCGTCCGATACGCCATTGTCTATCACGGTATAATTACCGTTGCCAAACTTATCAGCATTGGCTTTGGCTATGCGGTATATATCCGGAATAGGCTCAAAAGCATATATTTTAGCATTGGGAAAGCGCTGGCAGGCGCGTACGCCCAACAGGCCAATGTTGGCGCCAATGTCAAAAACTACGTCGCCGTCTTTAATATCTATACCATTTCCCATGTAACCCTCTACGTGGTTATCAAGTACAACTGCCTCGGGTACGCGTAAGCAATACACCTCTGTCCCGTCTGAAAGGCGCGCTGTTAATAATTTTTTACCTGTGCTCAATGTATCTTATCTAAATAATTTATCTTAGCTGTTAAAGCGGGTCAAATTACAACATTTTACCTGCGTTTAAAGTAAACTGAATGAAAATAATCATCATCACATTATCAATTGCGCTTGTTTGCAATTTGTTAGGCTTCATTTACTCTTATACCATTCTCTACTCTAAGTGGTTTAACAAAAAACGTTTGCAGAGTATTCAGTACAAACCCCAGGATTTTTGGGAGCGCCTGCCGCTAATCGGCCTTAATATATTGCTGCTAATAGCATTTAGTTTTGGCGGCATGTATCCGGTAAAGGATTTCTTTACTATGGATACTCCATCGGTATTTACTTTTGCTTGGGAATTTGCCCTGTTTATGTTGTTGGATGATGTGTATTTCTACTTCTTTCACCGCTTGAACCATGAAAACAAATGGTTATACAAAAAAATACACCGCATACACCACCGTGCGTTTAACCCTATTCCGTTAGAATACCTTTATGTACACCCGTTGGAGTGGATGGGCGGAACAGTAGGTATTGCAGCCAGTGCAGCTATCATCGGTTTTACTATGGGCGAGATTAATTGCTGGCCGTTTTGGACATTTGCCTTGTTGCGTAACCTGCACGAACTAGAAATACATTCAGGCTTGAAATCAATTTTTAGCCAATACATACCTTTTAATGGTACTACTGAGCACCACGATTTGCACCACGCTAAACTAAAAGGCAACTACGCCTCAACCTTTAGCTTTTGGGATAAACTTTTTAAAACCGACCTGCACATGGTAGAAGGTAAATGCCGCACCAAAGCGCAGTTGGATGAAATGGATCTGGGAGAAGAGAAAGTAGCGGCGTAAATTCCTTCTTTATAGATATTAAAAAGCCCAAGGTTATCATTGGGCTTTTTTGTTTTAGAATGTTTTTAAAACCTTACTTCGCAAACCTTGGCGCAACCACCAAATCTTTACTTCCGGCAGTGTAGGTATAAAATCCTTGTCCACTTTTAGCACCCAGGTTGCCTGCCGTTACCATGTTTACTAATAACGGGCAAGGG
>JANOCJ010000428.1:0-7721 GCA_031412115.1 Flavobacteriales bacterium | reverse complement strand
CCTTGCCGAAGCCTTACCGGCCATTGGGGTTGCCTTGTTTGGTGGCCATGTAGCTGATAGGGTCGACCGTCGCAGCATCCTTCTTTTTACTACAGTTTCGCTTATGGTGGGGGCTGTATTATTATTGTTATCAAGCCTGCCGGGGGTACATATTCCGGTTATGGCATTGTATGGGGTAATAGCCCTTACGGGGTGTGCCCGCGGTTTTTATGGCCCTGCAAACTTTGCATTAATGGCGCAAATTATTCCGCGCAATTTGTACGTAAACTCATCGGCATGGAACAGTACTTTTTGGCACATTGCAGCAGTAATGGGGTCTACCGTGGGCGGGCTGGTTACAGGTTTTATAGGTTTAACTGCCACCTACGCTATTGTTATTGCGCAATTAATTGTGGCTTTTGTATTGTTTTTTAGCATTAAAAAGCGCCCCGTGCCACCGGCCGAAAAGGCTGAGGGCATGCTAAAAAGCCTTGGTGTAGGCATTGGTTTTGTGGTACGTAATAAAATAGTTTTAGGCGCTTTGCTATTAGATATGCTAGCGGTATTGTTTGGTGGCGCAGTAGCCTTGCTGCCTATGTTTGCAGATGTGGTATTAAATGCCGGGCCCCAAGGTTTAGGCGTATTGCGCGCAGCCCCGGGCATTGGTGCCTTTTTAATGGCCTTGTGGCTAGCTTATAAGCCACCGGTAAAAGATGCAGGCCAGCGGTTATTACTTAATGTAGCAGCCTATTCGGCATGTATGATTGTGTTTGCCCTATCGGCCAATTTTTATTTAAGTGTAATAATTTTGGCACTAAGCGGCGCGTTTGATAATGTTAGTGTAGTAATACGCTCTACATTATTGCAACTAAACACCCCCGATGAAATGCGGGGTAGGGTATCGGCAGTAAATTCTATTTTTATTAATTCGTCAAATGAGATTGGGGCTTTCGAATCGGGTGTAGCCGCTAAGTTTTTAGGGCTTATACCGTCGGTTATATTCGGTGGTTTTATATCTATTATTTCGGTACTAGGTGTGGGGGCCAATTTTAAAGTGTTAAGAGAAGCAGATTTGGATAGCGAACTGGAACCAAAATAAAACGGAAAAGCCCCACTCCGTTAGGATAATGGGGCTTTTCCGTTAATAAATATTAATTACTACAAATCAACATCGCAGTCGTAAGCATCAATGCTGGTGCCTGGTACTTTTGCGCCTTCAGCGTCACTCAGGTCATCACCACATTTTTCGTCTTTGCCACCATCGTATTGTTGGGTAACAGGGTTATAGGCTACACAATCTTTACATTTTTTACATGATGCAAAGCCTAGTGCAGCAACTACTGCTACTAATGCTATTAATTTTTTTACTGAGTTCATGGTTACTTGTTTTTAGGGTTTCTTTTGTATGAAACCCCCCGCTTTGCCAGTATGTTCACCACGGCGCAGTTGCATAGTTGGTTTAGCAGCTAAGTAATTGACAGGTAAATTGCTTTTGATAAATGGAATTTAGAAGAGAAATAGGATGTAGGGTGACAATACTACCAGTTACTACATAACGCTGGCAACTGAGAACTAGGAACTAGCAACTAGAAACTATTCGCACTGATACTGCGGAATAAATACCAGCGTATCGGTATCCATAGGCACAATGGCCCGTTGTTTACCTTCCAAATCGTCGCCACAAAATTCAGCGCTAACTTTGCTGTATTGGGGACGGCCTTTAGAGTCGTCTTTGTAAAGGTATTCGGCACAGTCGCTACACTTTTTGCATGCCGGCATAACTGCGGCAATGGCAACAAAGGCAATAATAATATGCTTAATAGGTGTGCTCATTACAGCAAATTTAATGAAAAACTACACATTTTACACATAAAGGGCTTTTAATAACGATATTTTTGCTAAATTTGCGCTCTCAAAAAAAATAGGTTTGTCAAATTTAATACATCAACCCGAAACGCCTTACCGCGTAAAAATTTTTACCGGTACCGCTACCCGTTACTTAGCCGAGCAGATTGCTGCCGGTTACGGACAGGAGCTGGGCAAGGCTACCATGCTACACTTTAGCGATGGCGAATTTCAACCATCGTTTGAAGAGTCGGTGCGTGGCAGCGATGTATTTATTGTTCAATCTACCTTTCCGCCAACAGATAATTTATTTGAACTGTTGTTGATGGTAGATTCGGCCCGCCGTGCATCGGCCCGTCAAATTGTAGCAGTTATACCTTATTTTGGTTTTGCCAGGCAAGACCGTAAAGATAAACCCCGCGTTTCTATTGGTGCTAAAATGGTAGCTAACTTATTAAGCGCTGCCGGTGTAACACGCGTAATGACAATGGACCTGCATGCCGACCAAATACAAGGCTTTTTTGATGTTCCGGTTGACCACCTTTACGCATCGGCAATATTTATACCTTACCTGCAAAGTTTAGGTATTCAAGATTTGGTAATAGCTGCGCCCGATATGGGAGGCAGCCGCCGTGCCAATGCCTACTCTAAATTTTTAGGGGTAGATATGGCCATTTGCTACAAACAACGCAAGGCTGCTAATATTATAGAGAGCATGACCTTTATTGGCGAAGTGGAAGGCAAAAACGTAGTATTGATTGACGATCTTATTGACACCGGCGGCACCCTTTGCAAAGCAGCCGATATGTTGACAGAAAAAGGCGCCCTTAGCGTACGCGCTATTTGCACCCATGCCGTACTGTCAGGCAAGGCGTACGAGAATATTGCCAACTCTAAACTTACAGAATTGGTAGTAACCGATACTATACCATTAAAAGAAGATAAAGATACCAGCAAGATAAAAGTACTTACTGTAGCGCAGCTTTTTGCTGATGTAATTAGCCGCGTACATAACTACGAATCAATTAGTTCAACCTTTATTTGTTAATTAAAGCTTTAAATAAACAGTAACATAAAATGAAAACAGTAACTATCAGCGGCTCGGCCCGCACAGAAACAGGTAAGAAAGCTACCAAAGCATTACGTGGCCAAGGCCTTGTTCCATGTGTACTTTATGGTGGTGCAGATCAAGTGCACTTTTTTGCCGACACGCGTGAGTTTAAAAAAGTAATTTTTACCCCGGATGCCTTTCAAATTGATTTGGCTATTGGCGAGAAAAATTACAAAGCCGTAATACAACACACCCAATACCACCCAATTAGCGATGAGCTAATACACGCCGATTTTTACGAATTGGATGAGAACCGTGCAGTAACTATTGCTGTTCCTGTTAAAGTTACAGGTAACTCGGTAGGTGTACGTGCCGGTGGTAAATTAATGACTAAAACACGCAAATTGAAAGTTAAAGCCCTTCCGGCCAATTTGCCTGATTTTGTTAGCGTTGATATTAGCGACATGAACATTGGCGACTCTATTAAAGTTAACACCCTTGCAATTGAAGGTGTTACCTTTTTAGATGCACCAAACGTAGTTGTTGTAAACGTAGCCACTACTCGTGCTGCTGCCGCTGCTGCAACCGCTGCTGCCGCTACAGGTAAAAAATAGTTAGCAAACTAATTATATAGCAAAGCCCCTTAACAATGTTAGGGGGCTTTTTTTGCTTGGTATTGGTTTGGTATTTTTATACTTTGGTTGTTGCTAATGCCAGCGTATGAAAAAACTGCTACTACTTATCCTTTGCTTTTTATCGTTAAACCTGTTTGCCCAACAAGCCCCATTTAATTGTGGGTTTGATGCCTTGCATGCCACCCAAAGGCAAAACCCTGCCACTGCGCAGTTAGAAGAGTGGATGAACAGTAATGTTTTGCTCTTTAACAATGCAAACCGTGGCGGCACACTTGTTATACCTATAGTAGTACATATCATACACAACAACGGCCCTGAGAATATTAATGATGCGCAAGTATTGCTGGGCATACAGCAAATGAATGCCGATTTTGCCAACACCAACATACAGTTTTGCCTGGCGCAGCAAACACCTACCGGCGGCATGACAACGGGCATAAACCGTGTTGTCTCAACCCTTACCAATATGAATATGGATACGCAGGATTTAGCCCTTAAAAACCTTAGCCGCTGGGATCCTACACGTTATATGAATATTTGGTTGGTGGCTGCTATCAACTCAACCTCTACAGGCAATGGGGTAGTGGGCTATGCTTATTTTCCCACATCGCACGGTACCACTGTAGACGGCCTTGTATGCGAAGCCGCCTACTTTGGCAGCAATGGCCCTAATGCTAGTGTTGTGGGCACGCACGAGGTTGGCCACTACCTTGGCTTGTACCACACCTTTGAAGGCGGCTGCGGCAATGCTAACTGCCAACAAAACGGCGATAGGGTTTGTGATACACCGCCCGATAATTCGACAGCGGTATATGCCTGCAATGCTACACCTAATACCTGCACTACTGATGATGATGATTTATCAACCAACAACCCTTTTAGGCCCATAGCCAACGGCGGTAGTGGCGACCAGCCCGATGCTATTGGTAACCACATGGATTATGGAGATTTGCCATGCCATATTGAATTTTCAACAGGGCAAGCCGATAGGATGTTTGGCGTATTGAATACCGCTCGGGCAAGTTTACTTGCATCTGCCGGTTGCCAGCCGGGCTGCCCAAGCCCTGTAAACATAAGCTTTACAGCAAGTAACGACACTGTAATTATTGGCAACAGCTTAACCTTTACTATACAAAACCCCAATGGCAACTATGCATGGTCAGTAAACGGGGTGGCGGCAGCAACCGGAAACAGTTTTACTTATACGTTTAATGCTACAGGCTCTGCCAGCATTAGCGTTGTAGGCACCAACAACAACCCCGATTGTATTTTTACAAGCAGCATGGTAGTTAGCATATTGTGCAATGCGGTGGCGCAGTTTACCCTTACGCCCCCGGCGCCCTATTTGCCGGGGGTTACTATTAACACCAACAATACATCAATCAACGCTACCAGTTATAAATGGTATTTAGATGGCGTTTTACAAACTATCAACACCAATTTTAGCCAACAGTTTAACCAAGGCGGTGGGCATAATGTGTATTTAATAGCAACCAATAGTGTATGTAGCGATACATCGTCTGCATCATTTTTTCAGGTGGGCGATTGCTCATTAAAAGGCTTTACCAACAACTGGTATTTACAAAAATATCATTTGTCGTTTTCAACCAGCCCGCCAACGCTTTCTTCCAGCCCTAATATTAGCTTGCCGCCCGGCAATTTGCAAGAGTGTACATCCGTTATGTCTGATATAAATGGTAACACGCTTTTTTATTGCGATGGCGATACCGTTTGGGACAGAAACCATAACCCAATGCCTAATGGCGTGGGTATTTTAGGCGGCGTATCGTCAACCATGGGGTCAATAGCACTGCCATACCCCGGCAGCACCAATTTGTACTACCTTTTTACTACAGCGCAGCAAGAGTTTAACTATGCAAATGGTACACGCTACAACGTTATTGATATGAACCTGAATAATGGGTTGGGGGATATTGTACAGGGACAGAAAAACATACTTGTACGCAACGGTACGGGGGAAAAAATGACCGCTACCTACCATGGTAACGGGCGTGATATTTGGGTGGTGGTTGATAATAAATACGGCGAAACATATTATGCCTATTTAATAACCCCTGCAGGTGTTAGCACAACACCTGTAATAACATCAGGCGTAGGTGGTGTTAACACTAATAATTATGGCACATTGGGTGGCATGAAACTGTCGCATGACGGAAATAAAATAGCTATGGCACAATACTATGCGCCATACGGTTTTATATTGGCAGACTTTAATAAATGGACGGGCCAAATAACCAACGACTTTAATGTAAACATACCAAACGATCAAAATGCCTTATGTCGTTCGTTTGAGTTTTCGCCCGATAATTCAAAGTTGTATGTATCTATGTTTTCGGGCACACAAAGGGTTTTGCAATACAATTTGGCAGCAGGCAGCCCCGCACAAATTATAGCCTCTGAAGTTAACCTGCAAACCCGCTCAGGGTTTGTTATACATGGCGAATTATGCCTGGGTAATGATGATAAAGTTTACCTGGGGCTTTTGCGTTCAAACCAAGCACAGGGTATGCTTGATTATTTTGAAAACCCAAACTTGGCAGGCGTTGCAGCCGGGTATACCCAAACGCCTTATATCAATGCTATTTTTGCGCTTCCCAATTTATTACAGGGTAGGCGCCAGCCAAGCCCGCCCCAAATTGTGGGCCCAACAGAACTATGTTTAGCATCGGTACTGTACAACTATTCTGTTGCTAATATAACTAATGACGATTCGATAGTATGGTCTTATACAGGCCCCGGAACCTTTAATGCTGTGGGCGATTCGGCTACACTTATTTTCCCAAATGGCCAAGCAACAGCAACAATGTCCATAGCCATGTACAACGCCTGTGGCATAACATACGATACTATACAAATAACATTGATGCCAAGTGGTTTATCGCTAGGAAACGACACTGTAATTTGTAACAGCCTAACTTTATCAGCCCCGTTTCCTTATGATGAGTACTTGTGGAGCACAGGCGCTATAACTCCAGTTATTACTATAAACCAGCCGGGTACCTATTGGTTAGAAACAGAAAATAACCGTGGCTGCACATTTCGCGATACTATTGTGGTTTCGCCTTTTCCGCAAATAGTACCCGTTACCATTACAGCCATGCCGGCTGCTATTTGCAGCCAGCAAACAGCCATACTAAACACAACTACCAGTTACGAAAGCTATGTATGGACCGGCAATTTTGTAAATGACGCATATACCGCTTTTCAGCCCGGCAACTATTGGGTAACGGTAAGCAACGGCTGTTATACGGATAAGGATACTATTACCGTAAGCGTTGGCACAGCACCTAATCCGGTTACAATAACAAGTTCGGCACAATCCATTTGCAATGGCGAAAGTGCTACACTAATTGCAGGCACAGGCTATTCAAGTTATGAATGGCATGATGGATCGGGCAATGATACGCTGCTAGTAAACCAGCCCGGCACTTATTGGGTTATAGTAAGCAACGGGCAGTGTACCGATGTTGACAGTATTACCTTACAGTCGGGTAGCACAAACAGCTTTAACCTTACCTTTAATGGCGATACGGTAGCCTGCAAAACAGCACTGCCATTTGTACTAACCGCCCCATCGGGTTATGTGCAATACCTATGGCAAGGCAATACCCCCGGCCAAACATTTGCCATTAATAGCATTGGTAACTATTGGCTTACCGTAACTGACGGAGCAGGCTGTAGCGCTACCGATACTTTTAGGGTTGAAGATTGTACAGGCATTACTGAAGAAATAGCCAACGGTATACGCATCTACCCAAACCCTGTTGCTAATACTTTGTATATGGTAACATCTGCCGTAGGCACAACAGGCGTTAAGCTATACAATGCCGCAGGGCAAATAGTACTAAGCAGCTATTTTATAGGTAAAACAACGCTGCCTATGCAGCAATTGCCTAACGGGCTTTACATTGCAGAATTGGTAAACGGAAATACTGTTTTACGGAAGAAGGTGTTGGTGATGGAGTAGTAACCTCACCCCCCAACCCCCTCTCCTAAAGGGAGAGGGGGAGTTTAAAATCCTTCTCCTTCAGGAGAAGGATTTAGGATGAGGTAAATCATTTCACCCAATACACAGCCACCTGCCATTCGGCAATAGGAAATACTTTTACAGAGTCTGATTGCTGCTTTAAATTGATGCCGCGCTTATAAAATATATACCCCGCATCGCGCTCATCTATTTCGGTAATTAT
>JANOCJ010000427.1:0-11100 GCA_031412115.1 Flavobacteriales bacterium | reverse complement strand
TTTGATATTGGGGTGAATTTTATTGAGAACAACCGTTTTGTTGCAGCAGTTAACACTAATAATGCGGGTGCCGAAGCAGTGCAAAATATACCCTTAAGCGTACACCTATACACACGCATACCGCTTAAACACGCCTTTAATTTATGCCCTACACTATCCTTTTCGGTAGCAGCCAATGCGGTTGAGATGTATGATTTGAATAGCAACCCGCCCTATGGCAACACCCTTACGCTTGATTATCAAACACCGGGTTTTACTACTTCAAACTACCTGTCGCCAGCGGCCAGCGGAACGTTGCACCAAACCCAATTGGGCGTTATATTTACCAAGCATATTTGGCGCGGGTTTGAGGTTGGCGCCGGGGTGCTTATGCGTACCCGCACTGTTAAGGTTAGCGGTACTTATGTGTACGATACCTATGTGCCTACCGGGCAAACGCCGCAGGGCTATAATTATGTTTACAGCATAACTAACGATTATGGCCCGGTAGAAAGTAAGTACCGCGCAACCGAGCTTTGCAACCCTGTTGTTTTACAATACACCTACAACTATACCGGCGGCAATATTGCTGTAGCCTTTATTCGCTACCTGGCCCACGACGATTTCTCAACCCTGCGGCTAACAATGGCCTTTGATATGTTTAAAATGCCAAGGAGAAAAGGCTGGCGTTAGCCAATTATCAATTTACAATTATCAATTAACAGCTTTGTTTTCCTCATTACATGTTAATTGTAAATTGATAATTGTTAATTCTTAAATACCATCCCCATCCAACAAATTACCCAGTCCACCAAGTAGGCTGCCTTCTTCTTTGCGGCGGCCGGTGCCATAGGCTAGTATGCGGCCCGCTAAGCGGCTTACGGGTAGCGACTGTATCCAAACCCTACCCGGGCCCGATAACGTTGCGTAGAACATGCCCTCGCCGCCAAACACCATGTTTTTAATGCCTTTTACCATCTGTATCTCGTAATTTACTGTTTGGGTAAAGGCTACAATACAGCCGGTGTCTATCTTCAACAATTCGCCGGGTTGTAAGTCGCGCATAATAATGTGGCCGCCAGCGTGTACAAATGCCATACCGTCGCCCTCCAGTTTCTCCATTATAAAACCTTCGCCACCAAAGAGGCCGGTGCCCAGTTTGCGCTGAAATTCAATACCAATAGCTACGCCTTTGGCAGCACATAAAAAAGCATCTTTTTGGCAAATAACTTTGCCGCCCAATTCGGCTAAATTTAGGGGGATAACCTTACCGGGGTAGGGCGATGCGAAGAACACCCTTTTTTTGCCGCTGCCGTGGTTGGTAAAGGCTGTCATAAACAAGCTTTCGCCTACTATAAGGCGCTTGCCGGCATTTACCAGCTTGCCTAAAAAGCCGCCCTGGCTGCTCTGTGCCGACCCATCGCCAAAAATGGCTTCCATCTCCACTTCGCGGTCCATCATCATAAAGTTGCCTGCCTCGGCAATGGCGGTTTCCTGTGGGTCTAGCTCCACTTCTACCACTTGCATTTCTTCGCCGTGTATTTTGTAATCTATCTCTACTGAGTTCATTTTTTTTAGGGTATAGGGGTTAGGTGCTAGGTTATAGCAATTATTTCACAAATATATTTTTGTTTGTGTAGATATAGACGCCATCACTATTAAAATATTGTGAAAGAAAAAAACAAAAAAATCCCCGCCTGCATTAGCAAACGGGGATTTTTAATTATGCTAGAAGCTAGCACCTAAAACCTAGCACCTAATTCTTAACTATTCTAAACGCTTTGCTGCCGCCAAAAGCCTGCACTTGCACAAAGTATAATCCGGTAGCTAATCCACTTAAATCAACAGTAAGGTTTTGCCCTGTTGTTTTGTTAAAACCATTGGTTTTTACCACTTGCCCAAGTGTGTTTAACACTTGTATAGTTGCGCCTTCGGGCGATGTTTTGCCAAGGTTTATGGTAAGGTTATTTTGTGCAGGGTTGGGGTAAATATTGATGGCGTTTAACGCATCGTTTTCTTCAACAGCTAATGGTTCTTCGTAGCAAATGTGTGCATTTATAAACCAGTTTTGTTGGGGTATAGGCCCTAATCCGTCAGTTAAATCGGTAGTAAGGCGCCAGCCTGAAAAAACGGTTTGAAAAGCCAGGTACGATGTAGAAAATTCACTCTCAACCACAGAGCCAAGGTTGCTGGTGCCATAAACCAACATCGAATCGTTTATGCTGCCAAAATACTGCATGCCTATAGCTATTTGAGTATTACCTACCGGTATAGATGCCGGCACTTTTAAAATATAACCAGCTATGTTAGCCCAGTTGTTGCCGGGCGATAGGCCTACGTTTGTAATAATAGTATCACTCCAAAAAACAGTGTTGGGCACAGGGCCTGTAGCCGAGTCGTTTTGCGATGCAAAAACAATAATGGTATCGTTTAACCCGCTATTGTTTTCGTGCCCAATGTATGCGTAAATAGTATCAATAATATAGCTGCTAGCACTAACCTGGCTGGTAACGGTAGGCTCATCAGGGTTAGTAAAACCTACCAAAAGGCTTGACTTAAATGCCATGGCTATGCCTGTGGCATAAGGCTCCGGGCCTATATTGCTCCTAAGTTGTATTGGTGCAGGGTTACTGTCTTGGGCAGCGCGGGTGTAGCTAATGTAAAAACTGTTGTCGCACGTTTGCGCTTGTGCATACGTAGTAAAAGTTAGTACACATAGCAATAGTAATAGTCTGTTCATGGTATCTGTGTTAGTGTGTAGTTTCTATTGTTAAAACAAAGGTAAGTAAATAAAAAAACTCCCATACATAGGGAGTTTTTTATGAATTATAAGAATACTATAACCTAATTCTTCACTACCCTAAACGCTTTGCTGCCGCCAAAAGCCTGCACTTGCACAAAGTATAAGCCAGTAGCTAATCCGCTTAAATCAACAGTAAGGTTTTGTCCTGATGTTTTATTAAAACCAATGGTTTTTACAACCTGCCCCAGTGTGTTAAGCACTTGTATAGTTGCACCTTCGGCCGAGGTTTTACCTAAGTCTATAGTCAGGGTATTTTGCGCAGGATTGGGATAAATATTGATAGCGTTTAACAGGGCTTGTTCTTCGGTAATGCCGACGGTAGAATAGCGGACACTAATGGAGCGTGCACCACGCTGTTGACTAGACTTGCTTGGGTTGCAAGGAGAGAGGCGGACAGCTTCTATCTGATAGTAATAATTACCGTATGAAGCAGGTTCCGGATCTAAATATCTATTATATTGGTTAACTGTTAAGGTAGAAACACTGTCGTATAAGGCAACGTTGTTAGGGCTTGTTCCACGATATATATATTGCATGGTATAATCATAGCCATAGTACAGATACCAATTGATATATGTTTGAGATAAAGAATCATTAACATAAGCAACTATAGGTCTATGATGAGGGCTTAAATAGAGCATGTTACCCAATGCGTCTTTTGATGCTAATCGATAGGAATAGGGTAGTGTTGGTTGTGGTGCAGTGCTTATGTAGGTACTAAACTGGCTGTAGGGTTGTGAGTGGATGGTAGAAAAATTTCCGTTGGTTGCCTTTTCTTGCACTTCATATGTTGCAATATTTGGCGATGTGCCTTTCTCCCATATAAATTCATAATGCAAACCTGATGTGTCTGCTGTAATCATACACAAATCTGATATTTCATCGGGAAGTGCTTGGGTTTCACATAAATGGACGCCCATGTGCCAATCTTGTATGTAATACCAACCATCGGCACCCACAGGGTTGCCATATCCAATAGATGAAGTCTTGGTCCAGTTGGGTAATGCCGGTTCTGATTTTAAATATGAATTTTCATACCTACTTGGTATATTGTAAGGAAATTGAAAGTTAATTTGGCTACTGCCAAAAACATGAAACGTGTCTAATGGGCTTCCAAAGTATTTTATGCCCAATGCAAAATCTTGTTGATTAATGTAAATAGAAGCGGGGAATGAAATATAGGATAACGTATCAACATAGCCATCCCAACTATAAATATCATAATTTATAAACCACCACGCACTATCAGCAGGCAAGCTTTGATTGGTAAAAATTGTATCGCTCCAAATAATACTGTTTTCATTGGGCAAGCCTTGATTATCCAAGTTGTACATTTGCATAATTATAGTATCGGTTTGCCCGCTATAATTTTTATGCTTTACAAATGTGTAAACAGAGTCAATATGATATTGCCCAATACTTCTAATATCTATTGTGTTTGACCATTCCCTGGCATAATGTCCTAATAAAGTATCTGAATTAAATACTACACATGCAGCATTTACAACATCATTATTGGGTTGCAAAGGATTACTTCTAAACTGCGTTAAAAAGTTAAATTGGCTTATCCAACAGCCATAATTTGCGTAAAAAGGATATTGGCAACTTTGGGCTTTTACTGTAGTAAGGCAGAGAGTAAGTAAGGCAATGAGAACAAGCTTTTTCATAGGTAGTGTATTTGGTAAGGATAAAAGTATAAAAAGTTATTTGTCAGGCAAATAAACTTGTGCAAATATTTTACAACTCATCACTCATCACCCACAACCAATCCCCTCCTCTTTTCAACTACCCGCCACCAGTTTTCAACTTTTAGCTTTTAGCTTTTACCTTTTAGTTACATTTGCACCCCTTCTCAAAAAAATGGAAACAGTAGTTAGTGGCATACGGTCAACATCAGGCTTGCATTTGGGCAACTATTTGGGTGCGCTCAAAAACTTTGTAAAAATGCAGCACCAGCATAATTGCTTCTTTTTTATTGCCGATTATCATACCCTTACCACACACCCCAACCCTGCTGAGTTGCACACCAACGTGCGCCAGGTGTTGGTGCAGTATTTAGCTGCCGGGTTAGACCCCGAAGTGGCTACCATTTACCTGCAAAGCGATGTTCCGCAAACGGCTGAGTTGTACCTGTTTTTAAACATGCACGCCTATTTGGGCGAGCTGGAACGCAGCGCATCGTTTAAAGAGAAAGTGCGCAAACACTCCGACAATGTGAATGCCGGTTTGCTTACCTACCCCGTGCTTATGGCGGCCGATATTATTTTGCACCGCGCCACCAAAGTGCCCGTAGGTAAAGACCAAGAGCAGCATCTGGAAATGACCCGCACCTTTGCAGGCCGTTTTAACCATATGTATAAGGTTGATTATTTTCCTGAGCCGCAAGCCTACAATTTTGGCGACGATTTGGTAAAAGTCCCATCATTGGACGGAACAGGCAAAATGAGCAAATCGGACAGCGAAAATTCGGCTATATTTTTTACCGATACTGAAGAGGCCATCCGCAAAAAAATAATGAAGGCCGTAACATCCGCCCAAGTTGGCCCTACAGAAGAAGAGCCTAACAAGCCCGAAGTGGTGGAAAATTTATTTATGCTGATGCAGCATGTATCAACCCCCGATACCATTGACCATTTTGAAAATATGTGGCAAACAAGCGGCATGCGCTATGGCGACCTTAAAAAGCAACTGGCCGAGGATATGGTAACCTTTACTGCCCCTATACGCCAACGCATTGCCGAGTTGGAGGCCGACAGCGACTACCTGCGCAAGGTGGTAAATATGGGTAAGGAAAAAGCACAGGCCAGCGCACAAAAAACAGTTGATGAGGTGCGCGAAATAATTGGTTTTAAACAATTCTAAATAAGTACAGTACAATGATATTATCGGACAAGAAAATAATGCAGGAAATAAAGGACGGCAATATAGTTATTGAGCCTTTTGACCCTGAGTGTTTGGGTACCAACAGCTACGACGTGCATTTGGGCCGCTATTTGGCCATTTACAAAGACCGCGAGCTGGACGTTAAAAAACACAACAAGCTTGTCCATTTTCAAATACCCGAAGAGGGGTATGTATTGCACCCCGGCACGCTGTACCTTGGCGTTACCAAGGAGTACACCGAAACGCATGCCCACATCCCGTTCTTAGAGGGTAAATCATCTACCGGCCGTTTGGGTATTGATATACATGCCACTGCCGGCAAAGGCGATGTTGGCTTTTGCAACACCTGGACGCTGGAAATTTCTGTATCGCAGCCCGTGCGCATTTACGCAGGCATGCCTATTGGCCAGCTTATTTACTTTGTGGTAGAAGGCGAAATTGGCGTAAAATACGGCGACAAGAAAAACGCCAAATACAACGCCCGCACCATCAAACCCGTTGAGAGCATGATGTGGAAGAATTTTGAAAAATCGGAGATAAAAGCGTAGTTTTTCAATTAAAAAATTAAAAAATGAAGGAATTAAAGAATGCACTACAAGCCATTTTTTAATTTTTTAATTTCATAATTATTTAATTAATCTACTTGCCTATACGGCAAGTAGATTACATCCCCTTACATCGCTATAATCATAGCGGCCCAGCACTTCAAACGTACCGGTAGGGTGCATGCGCCCAATGTCTGACGTGGCAATAAAAGCGCAAGTGTCAATATTGGCAAGGTCAATAATGTTGATGCCGCCTGTGGCGCCCACGCCAATTTTACCAAAAGGGTCGTTAATGTCGCGCAGGGTCATACGCATCCACGGTGGGCATTGGTATTGTCCGTTGCCTTGCGAGTAGGCTTGAGAGAATAATTCCGTCATCCCGTACTCCGAATGGATAACAGAACATTCAAAAGCCTCGCACAGTTGCCCGTGCAGTTCTTGGCGGGTAATTTCCTTGCGGCGGCCTTTCATACCACCGGTATCCATAACAATACAGTTAGGCTCGGTAGCCATTTTGTAGCGCTCGGCAAGGTTTAATAGGGCAAAAGTAACCCCTAGCAAAAGCGTTTTTTCTTCCAGCGTATTGCGGCTTTCCAGTGTAAGTACAAGGTGGTCAAGGTTGTTGAGGTAAAAGTCGCTGTCGCGGTTTTTGCTCAGTTTTATCAGCTTGTCGGCCATGTATACCAGCGATGAGCCTTCGCGCTCTAAATAGGAGGGAAGCAGCGCCAAAATACAGTAATTGCTAATGGGGCCGTAAAATAGCTCAAACCCTTTTATAAACGATTGCTCGTATAAATCTAAATCGTAAACAAGGTGTTTAGATATGCCCAGCCCACTGGTAGCGCTGCTGGTAAATACAGCTTCCGGCTCATCGTTAGGGCGACATGTAACGTTAAAATCCTTAAAAAACTCAATGGGCAAAAAAGGTATTTTATCCAGGCTTTTAACCATATCGGGCGTAATGCCCAACAGGTTTATAAAGCGCCCATACAGGGCATTGTTGGCGCACTGGTACTCAAATAGCTCTAGCGCCAGCCGCTCAAAATCGCGGTTGGAGGCAATGGTAAAAATCTTATCTTTAAAATACTCGCGGTCTGCCGTCAAGGTAGTATCTTTGTAAGGGTCAAGATGAAATTCGTAACAAATATAAACTTCTTATTGTTCGCTGCAATAGCTATGCCATTGTTTGCAAGCTGTTTAAAGAAGAAGGAATACCCTTCGGTGCCTGCTATTGAGTTTAGCAGCTTTACCGGCTTTAAAAATATTCAGGGTAAAGATTCGGCCGCTATTATTGCCATTACCTATACCGACGGCGAGGGCGACATTGGCCTTACACAGGCCGATACCATTGCCCCTTACGTGGGTACTTACTATTACAATTGTTTTTTAGAATATTACGAATTGCAAAATGGCGTTTGGGTAAAACCCACCTTAAACCCGCCGTTTTACTACCGCATTCCGCCTTTGGTTGATGTCGACCAAGCCGTAGAGGGTACCATTGGCATCCGTTTATCAGCGCCTTTTTTCTCGCCATCGGCGTTTGATACCATTAAATTCTCCCTAAAAATAGCCGACCGTGCCCTGCACGAAAGCAACGTAGTAGAGACCCCCGCTATTGTAGTGGTGAAGTAGTAGTGTTCAACTTCTGAGAAATAGAATAAAAGAAAAAAGGATATTTAGAATAAATTATATCATAAATATCCTTTCTTTCAACATTAAATTAATTAAGGCTCTATAGTTAAATCTATACTATAGGTAGCTTCCTTGCTATCATTACTGGCGGTAAGTTTTACAATATATACCCCAACAACGGTGTATTTATGTTTGGTAGAAGCACCTGAACCTGTTGTACCATCGCCAAAATCCCAAACATAGGTATTGGCATCTTTAGAGCAGGCAGCATCAAATTGCACCTCTTCGTTAAGTTTTGCATTTTTGCCTTTATCAGCTACAAAGCAAGCTTCGGGTGTTTTAGCGCACGATGTAATAAAAACAATAACTGCTAAAGCTAATGTTGTTGCAATAATTTTAATTTTTGCCGTCATTTTTTTGCGTGTTAAGTGTGTAATTAATAAAGCATTTAAAGTAGGTACGGCAATTGGTATACTATAAATATACACCTTTTATTTTAAACGCAAACGAGTTAGCTAATCAAGCCATCTTTAAATCCTTTACTGCGAGTTTTTAGTTGATAAAAACGAAGCGCTGATTATCAAGGTTCAAATAGGGAGAGGTTAATTATTATATTCGCACTGTGAATACTACCCAACCCATACGCATAGCAGGCGCGCAAGGCTTTTATGGCGACAGCCCTATGGCCGCAATAAATATTGTAATGGAAGGCGGTGCCGACTATTTGGTGCACGATGCCCTTGCCGAGCTTACCCTTTCTATTCTGCAAAAAGACCGCATGGCTGACCCTAACCTTGGGTATGCGCGCGACATTGAGTTTTTAGCCTCTATGCTAATACCTACGGCCTTTGCCAAAGGCATAAAAATAGTAACCAACAGCGGCGGGTTAAATCCGCACGGGGCTGCGCAAAAGGTAAAAGCTATACTGGAAAAAAGGGGCGTAAAAGGCTTAAAAATAGCCGTTATAACGGGCGATAATTTTTTTGATAAACTGGGCGATTTAAAAGAGCAAGGCCACGAGCTTCGCAATATGGATACCAACCAGCCCTATGCCGAAAGTAAATACACGGCAACCCATGCCAACGTATACATTGGCGCTAAAAGTGTGGCCGATGCTTTGGCTGCCGGTGCCGATTTAATATTAGCAGGCCGTGTGGCCGACCCTTGCCTTACGCTGGGTATTTTGGTGCACGAATATGGCTGGAAACTGGAGGGCGATTTATCGCAGCACGATTTAGATTTACTGGCCTCGGGCATTGCCATTGGCCACCTTATAGAGTGCGGCGGGCAGGCTTCGGGAGGTAACTCATACGCCGAGTGGCCTATGGATTATCCTATACACAATTTGGGCTACCCCATAGCGCACGTTAATGCCGATGGCACCGCCATTATGACCAAGTTGGAAAGCCAGGGCGGCAAGGTATCGCGCAACACCATACGCGAGCAGTTGGTGTATGAAATACACGACCCTGCTAACTACCTAACTCCTGATGTAACGGTTGATTTAACAAGTGTTACAATAGAAGATATTGAGCCGAATAAGGTTCTTTTTAAAGGCGTAAAAGGCAAACCAAGGCCCGAACAACTTAAGCTCACTATCGGGCAAATGGAGGGATTTACCTCTGATCAATTTTTCTATTTCTCGGCCCCATTTGCTTACGATAAAGCCGTGATGTTTATTGATGCCGTTAAAAAGATATGGGCCAACCTGCCCATTAATATCGACCGTCAGGAATTTTCTATCATAGGGCTTGATGCCATGCACCCCGGTGCAGCACCTGCCGTTGCGCCCGAAGTACTAAACAGCCTAAACGAAATAGGTGTACGCCTGTGCATAAAACACGCCGACGAAAAAACCGGCAAACTGGCTTTACAGTCTATAGTATGCTTAGGATTAAATGGCCCTCCGGGTACTATAAGCGTACCGGGCTGGGGCAAACCGGGCCGCGCCCAGCTAAGCCTGTGGCCTACACTTGTGCCGCGCGAGTTGGTGGTGGAAAAGATGGAGATTATCGCAACGAATAACGAATAGGGAATAACGAATAATAACTTCTCGTCATTGCGAGCGTAGCGAAGCAATCTATAAATAAAACTCTCCCTTACAAAGCCCGCCCGGATGAATGGCTTCATCCATTCGGACGGGGGAGTACCCGTCCCGAGACTTCGGGAGTAACGAGGGGGAGGGATTGTAATTGCGCGTAAGCAATGTCTCCCTCATTGAGGGAGTACCCCGACTTGTCGGGGGGAGGGAGGAAACAACTACCACCATCACCATCAACACCCCTTATCTCATAACTCACCCCCCAATCCTCACCACGCTAAACTAAATCGGCTATTTTTACGTTTTAATCCTACATTTTGGCTACTAAAAACGTATATTCAAATAAACAACGATGGAAGATTCTGCTGGCGGCAGGTGCGCTGGTTATTGTCTTTTTTTCGCTGGTGTATACCGATAGTTTGGTGCGCAAAATTGCCCGCGAAGAGCGCCAAAAGGTTGAGCTTTGGGCCGATGCCATACAAAACCGCGCCAAGCTGCTTAGCTATACCGAGCGCCTTTTTAAAACCCTTAGCGAAGAAGAGCGCAGCCGCGTTGAAATTTGGGCCGATGCCACCACGCTATTGGCAAGCACTATGGAGGAGAAGACCATCAACTTCTGCCTAAAGGTAATTACATCAAACAACAACATACCGGTAGTAATAGTAGATAAAGACGGCAACATCAACGCCTCTATCAACCTCGATTCAAGCCGCTATACGCAGTTTAATAAGTTTGAGGGCAAGCTGCGCGACGATTTCATTCAACGCCCACCCATTGTGTTTGACGATAATTACGGCAACCATTACTCCATACGCTACATGGAAAGCCGCCTTACAGGCGAGTTGAAGTACAACCTTAATTTATTGGTAGAATCGTTTTTGCGCGAGGTTATTAACTCGGCATCGGTGCCCGTTGTGGTAACAGATAGTACAGGCCTCAACATCATAGCATCGGGCAACGTTGATACGGTGAAGCTGAAAGACAAAGCCTACCTAAAATCGACCATCGAGAGTATGGAGGCGCAAAACACGCCTATAGATGTTTACGTAGCCGAAATTGGCAGTTGCAAAATTTATTATAAAGACAGCTACATATTACAGCAGCTTCGTTTTTACCCCTATATACAATTCGGTATTATCGGCTTTTTCATCATAGTAGGTTACCTGCTGTTTAGCTTCTCTCGCCGTGCCGAGCAAAACATGGTATGGGTAGGTATG
>JANOCJ010000426.1:0-4415 GCA_031412115.1 Flavobacteriales bacterium | reverse complement strand
GGTCTTTATGCGGAGAATCGTGCAGGCGTTGGTCGCCGGTGTAGGAGTGTACGGTTGATACTTCGGCCGCTTCAATGCCCCAATTATCATCCAACACCTTTAGCATAGGCGCAGCGCAGTTTGTGGTGCATGATGCGTTTGAAATAATAACATCAGCAGCATTTAAAATACCATCATTTACACCCAGTACTATTGATTTAGTATCATCTTTTGGCGGGGCCGAAATAATAACGCGCTTTGCCCCTGCAGTAATGTGTTGCAACGCTTTTTCGGTATCTAAATACAACCCGGTCGATTCTATTACCACATCTACATTCAGTGCTTTCCAAGGTAGTTGTGTAGCATCCTTTTGGGCATAAATGGGTATAGCTATGCCATTTACTATTATGTTGTTAGGGTCAGAACTTATATCAAGCTTGCTGGTGTGATGTACCGAATCGTACTTTAACAAATGGGCCAAGGTATGGCTATCGGTAAGGTCGTTAATGGCTACAACTTCCATTCCTTCCCTTTCGGCAATAATTTTAAATACTGTGCGGCCTATGCGGCCAAAACCATTAATGGCAATGCGGATTGTACTCATAATGTATTCATTTAGCCCACCCCCGATGCTTCGGGAGTGTGGGGGTTATTAAATCTTCCTTTCTGAACGTTTAACGTACTTACTTGTTTTAACAGGTTTCTGATATTTTTTAATCCAATACATAATAAAGGGCACACCTAAAGCCGTTGGCAACAGCCATGCAACAATGCCGGGCAGCCCAATCATCTTTTCATTATTAACCACAAAAAAGGCAGTAAAAGCAGCTATATAGGCACCTACCATGCCGGTAATATGGCCTTCAATCCATATAGTTTTACGGCCCGGGGTATGCACAAAATGTTTAACGGTACTATAAACGCTACGCAAGCCTATAAAGCCGAACACCATTGCTACAATACCAAAATAATTGCCATTAACCAGTTTTATAATACCCCAAATAAACAACGTTAGCATGGTAATAATGGCAGCGCAATTTATAAGCCAGTCTACCCAGTTGGGCTTTTGGCTCCAGTGCAGTTGTTTGTGGTATAATGAGCGGTAGCCGCTTACTACCAGGTAATAGCTAAACAGCCCAACCATCAGCAAAAAATCTATTTTATGCTCATAGGCAATGTAAACGCTTGTTGCGCAAACCACCGTCATGCAATAAAAAAACACCCTGCCGGCAAAGCGGTGCGCATCTTTGCCTTTGGCTAGCATCATAGCCGCCATACCTGCTACTAACGACAAACCACCGGCCAGTACGTGAATAACAATAAGCGTGGGAACGTATTCTTTCATTTACTTTTCTGTTTCAATAGTGCCCCAAATGCTTGCGGCATGCCCCAGTTTTACCCAATCGGCTTGGCTGGTTTTACGGGCAAAACTAACTTTTTTAAACAACTTAAAAGAGAAAAACAATTGGTCGCCGTACAAATCCCTCACCCACTCTAACGACACAAATAGCGGGCCTGTAACGGCAATATCGTATTTGCTAAGGTCGGCAGTTACAATGCCATTTTTAGTAGCTGTTTTTATAAACACAGGCTGCAATAGTATGTTTTCTCCCGGCAGGCCATCTGTCATTTTATATACGTTTAGCCTAAACAGCAGCGTATCGTAGCCCGAATTGGCAATGCTAAAGCTTACATTTTTCAGCACCCCGGGTTTCTTTTTTTTATAGTTAAAAACTGTTCCCAGTTCTGACCCTAAATTGTTTGATATAAAGCCACCCGTTACACTTGTTGAAAGGGTTTTAACGCCCACGCTAAGCAGTTGGGTATACACAGGCTTTACTACCACAGTTTTAATAGCCATAGCCTTGGGCTGTAGGGCTATTTTGGCGCTTTGCAGCTTAAAATCGCTTACTTTAAAAAGCTTTTCGGCATAGCCAATGCACGATAGTTTTACGGTATCAGTAGGCTGCGCCCCGTCTAAAAATAGGGTGTAGTTTCCATCGCCATCGGCAACGGTGCCTATGCCCTTGTGCAACACACCAATGTTTACATAGCCAACAGCTGCGCCGGTTTGTGCATCAACTACGCGGCCCGTAACCAGTTGGGCAGGTAGGGTAATACCAAACAATAAACCCACCAGCAGTATTATATATCTACAAAACATCATTACAATTATTTAACCTTAGTGCTGATAAAAATCATATTTACAACTATCTTTAACAACTACTTTTGATAAAAATTTGATTAACCATGAAAACCATCCTTGTTCCCGTCGATTTTTCAAAGTGCTCAAACAACGCTGCAAAATACGCATTGCAAGTAGCAAGCCAAGCTAAAGCCAAAGTAATTTTATTGCATAGTTTCCACATACCTATACCTATGGCCGAAGTGCCTTTGGTTGACGATTTGGCAGCAGAAATAAAGGCTGAAAGCACCGCAAGCATTAAAAAACTGGTAGCCCAATTGCAAATTGGTGCCCCGGCAGTAAAAATTGAAACTATTGTTGATATGGGCTTTGCCCACGATGCTATTATAGCCTTATCAAAAAAGCACAATGCCGATTTAATTATTATGGGTACCCGAGGCTCGCACGGCTTGGCCGACGAGGTGTTTGGCAGTGTTACCTCATCCGTTATTGCCCACAGCAAAATACCGGTACTGGCTGTGCCCGAAGAATCGAAATTTAAAGGCATTACCAAAATTGCCCTATCGGTAGATTTGTACCCCAATGCCCATAAAGATACTTTGTCTCCATTGGTTGACCTTGCTACTATATTTAATGCCGAAGTATTGCTATACCATATTGCTGAAACCGACGCCCTTAATATTTGGGGTTTTGATAAAGAAAAAGCACGTATAACCAAAGCTTTTGCCAAAGTAAAACACAGCTTTTTTGAAGAAGACACTAACGATATTACCGGTGGCATTGATAAGTTTATGAAAAAGCACAAAGCCGAAGTATTAGCCGTTATATCGCGCAAGCATAACTTTATTGAGCGCTTATTTTGGCGCAGCATTACCCGCCGAATGGCTTTGCATAGCAAACATCCTTTCTTAGCTTTGCCTGAGTAAAAAACCTCACCCCCACCCCTCTCCTAAAGGAGAGGGGCTTAAATTATAATGAGCTTGCCCTTCTCCCTTTAGGAGAAGGGTGTCGAGCATAGCGTGACGGGATGAGGTAAACATTAGAATTATGGCAATAAAAACAATTGGTATACTTACCTCCGGCGGCGATTCGCCCGGCATGAATGCCTGCATACGGGCAATAGTGCGCACAGCAGCACACCATAAATTAAACGTTAAAGGTATTTACTACGGCTACCAGGGCATGATTGAGGGTAATATTCATACCTTAACATCAGCCAACGTTTCAAACATCATCCAACGCGGTGGCACTATTTTAAAAACATCGCGTAGCAAAGAGTTTGTTACTAAAGAGGGGCAGCAAAAAGCCCTTGAACAGCTTAAAGCACACAATATTGATGCGGTTATAGCCATTGGTGGCGATGGTACATTTAGGGGTGCGCATGAGTTTTCAACCTTTTCGGGCATACCGTTTATTGGCATACCGGGCACTATTGATAAAGATTTAGCCGGAACAGATTATACCATTGGTTTTGATACGGCGGTAAACACCGCCTTAGATGCTATTGACAAAATACGCGACACAGCCGATAGCCACGACCGCCTGTTTTTTGTGGAAGTAATGGGCCGTGATGCCGGCTATATTGCCCTGTATAGCGGACTTGCCGGTGGTGCCGAAGCCATTATTATTCCCGAAACACCCACCCATATTGATGAGCTTATAACTACCCTGCGCCAAGGCTGGGGCAGGCATAAAAGCAGTAAAATTGTAGTTGTTGCCGAGGGCGATGATGCCGGTGGCGCCACTGAAATTGCCGCTAAGGTAAAAGAGCATTTTAACGAGATTGATACCCGCATTAGTATTTTGGGGCATATACAGCGCGGTGGCAAACCCACCGTTACCGATAGGTTAAATGCTACACGCATGGGCTTTTCGGCGGTAAATGTTTTGCTGGAAGGGCAAAGCAACATAATGGTAGGTATTGTAAACAACCATATGCTATACACCCCGCTAGATAAAGCCGTAAAAGAACGCCCCGAAGTAGATGGCGATTTACTGGCTATGGTTAGGACTTTGAGTTCTTAGTTTTATTACCTAAGCCAATTAGTCTTTAGCCTTTTTGCCTGCCGGTGGTTTTATAATAGTTTCTTTTTTAGCCGCTACAGCTTTCTTTATACGTATGGGGAATTTTAAAATACTTTTTCCTTTCTGGGGCATATCATCACCTAAAAGCAGGCCATAGGGTTTTAGGGGTTCTACCCTATCAAACACAACCTTTAAAATAGCGGTAAGCGGTATAGCCAAAAACATGCCCGATATACCCCACATAGCACCTGCTACCAGCACCACT
>JANOCJ010000425.1:0-5932 GCA_031412115.1 Flavobacteriales bacterium | reverse complement strand
GCCAGGCAATTTTTTTAACCGTGGAAAAATTTACCAAAATATAATTACCGAAGCCCAGGTTGGCATACGAACAACCAATATTTACGATAATGCTTTTACCACCCCGCCTGCATTTGAAGTTAATGCAAACCATATAGATGTATTTAAAGTACGTTCGGCAGCTAATGGAATGACCTATGGCATTTTTAACGAGAATACCCATTTTAATGCTATCCATTCTAACTGGGTTTCAAGCAACATAGATAAAAATGATGATATAGACAGAGATGTTGAGGGTATACGCAATCAAAGCTCAACCAA
Organism: Flavobacteriales bacterium; assembly: GCA_031412115.1. Taxonomy (GTDB): domain Bacteria; phylum Bacteroidota; class Bacteroidia; order CAMBQF01; family CAMBQF01; genus CAMBQF01. The sequence goes on along the minus strand of JANOCJ010000425.1, from coordinate 5,632 downwards.
TGCTGAAGTGTATTGCAACTATTTAAACCTTGATAATAGTACAAATAATACAACTAATGCTCTGAATAGAGCTATAACATTTGTAAATATATCGACAGGTAGCCATTTTTACCGAAACGAGATGCAAAACGCTTTTATTGGTGTACATACATTCTTATCTGCCAATACGGATGACCAATATAGTTTGATAAGAGCACAAGACAACCAATGGTTTACCGATTACATTGATTTTCCTTTTGGAACTATTTATTCTGATGGTACTTTAGATGCAGGTAGAACTATTTATGTTTGGCCTGGTTATACTGTAAATGGCTCTTTTGACCCAGACCGAGCCGGAACTGGTGGAAGACTAGCTAATATTGACCCTAATTTCCCCTCCACAAGGTTCAATATTAATACAGATAAACCCGATGAATTTTACGATTGTGCAGAAAATACTTGGAGTGGAGACCATGAAACAGGATTTTTGGGCTATCGCAATTTAGCTAAACGTATAGCGCAAGATTCTGTAGCTTATCCATGCTTTGCTGCCGGCACCCGCTACAACGAAAAAGTGTATGTGTATAACATGATAAAATCGTTCCCTGACTCTATGCTGATAGATACTGTATTGGCTAATTTTTATACTGCTAACTTAACAGGCCCTATGGGCATACAATGGCAGGTAGATAGTTTACTGGGCAGCTACACTATTAATATAGACAGTATAACTACCGATACTATTTATGAGCCTAAAGATTCGCTGGACTATTTTACCCACCGCTTTGATATAGATACGGCAACCATAGACTTGGCTGAAACAACCCTGCTTACCATAACCCCCACCAACCGTATAGAACAGGCTAACTATACCGTTACCATGGCAGTAATACATGCCCTGCAACGCAGTATAGACCCTGATAGCGCCTATACCGAGGAAAATGTGTGGACTATGGACTTTAGCAATGCCGAATGGGACAGCCTTACAACCTATGCCAACCAATGTACCTACGAATATGGGCCTGCGGTTTATAAAGCCAGGGCCATATTAGCCAGCGCGGGCGATAGTTTGCAAGAATACTGGGAGGCCTATATAAAACCCTGTGAGGTGGGCGATACTGTATGGGCAAGGCATGCGGCGCCACAGGCCCCAAAAACTGCTGTAGCAAAGTTGTACCCTAACCCAACTACCGGCAATGTGTTTTTAGAACTGCCAGTAGATATGGATTATGCCAAAGTGCAAATAATAAATAGCAATGGGCAATTGCTTCAAACATTGACGCTAACTAACCGCTTAAGCGAAATAGATATAAATAAGTATGCCAATGGCCTATATTTTATCCGTATATTTGATAGTAACGATACTATTATTGACGATAAAAAACTATCCCTTTTACGGTGAAACTAATAATTAAATATTTCATACTTGCGCTTGTAGGTTTTACTAATCTACATGCGCAAGTTAATTTAGTGCCTAATGGCAGCTTTGAGAATTTGATAAATTGTCCTAGTTCGACATCCCAATTTGAAGGGTTTGTAGTTAGCTGGTTTAATCCAAATTTAGGTTCTCCAGACTTATATAACTCATGTGCAAGCCCAAACAACATATCTGATATACCAAATAATTTGACTGGCAATATACTTCCATTTGATGGTAATGGGTTTTGCGGTATATATTTATTGAAAGGTTTGCAAAATGATCCGGGTAATAAGAGTCGAGAATATATTGGAGTCCACTTGGTTAATTCATTAGTAAAAGACAGTTTATATAGCTTGAAATTTTATACTAGTTTGGCTATATTCTCAAATATTGCAATATCAAATATTGGTTGTTTAATTAGTAAAGACTCTATATATCAATTTAATTTTTTGCCTCTATATACAGATTCTTCGATTTTCTCAAGTAATAATATAAATAACATTATAAATAATAAAAATAGCTGGACTGAATTGACATTTAATTTTAAAGCCAATGGTGGAGAAAAATATTTATATATAGGTGATTTTAATAATGATAGCTTGACCAATTATTTAAATTTAGATGATACCATTAGTAATTTATTTGAGGTATATTATTTATTTGATAAAATCTCCTTAACAAGAACCAACGAAGTTGGAATAGAAGAAAATACAATTAAATCGCAAATAAAACTGTACCCAAACCCCAGCACTAATAATGTATTTATAGAACTACCGCCCCAAATAAAAAATGCAAAAGCATTGTTAATTAGCAGCAGCGGGGCGCACATATCTGCCTTCAATTTAACCGGTGGTATTAATGAACTAAGTCTTAGCCAATACCCCAATGGCCTATATTTTATCCGTATATTAAGTGTAAATGGAAACGCCATTGATACCAAACGCATAGCATTAATACGGTGATACGTAAACTAATATACTTACTTTTTGTGCCTAATGGTAGCTTTGAAGAGCATACCCAAATACCTGATGGTCCAGGGCAAATTAGTCGTTGCCAAAACTGATTCAATCCAACTGATGGCTCTCCAGATTACTTTTCACAGCAATCATTAGTTTCAACATCCGTTTCAATCCCTTTTAATATCTATGTATACGAATCAGCCTTTAATGGCTGTTTTTACACAGGAATATTCGTTAAAAATTTTGGTGCAGATTTTGCTGTCGAATATATTGAAGCAAAAATTAACAGCCAATTAATAGGGCAAAAATGTTATAATATAAGTTTTTATGTAAGTTTGGCTGATAGCATTAGCTGCCGCCCTGTAAATAATATTGGCGCTTACTTTTCTAATGATTCTATATATATACTAATCAATTTGTCCGTTTGAGCCAATACACTCCTCAAATTGTAAACGATTCTCTTAATCCATTGACAAACAAAATTGGGTGGACAAAAGTATCAGGCACTTTTTTGGCACAAGGCGGGGAACAATATATTACCATTGGCAATTTTAACCTCACGCAAAATGATGATACTTTTTTTTGTAGGGGATTGTATAATGAGCCAATACTATGGCTATATTTATATAGATAGTGTAACGGTTAAAAAATGTGGCTAAGTAGGTATAGAAGAGAATGAAATAGAAAAAATAAAAATATTTCCTAATCCCGCTAATGGAGAATTTACGGTTGAATTAAATACGCCATTAAAAAATGCCCGACTACAGTTGTATGATATAACCGGCAAACCTATTTACGCTATCAATTTGGTGAACTCCCCACAACGTAAAGAACTACCCGCTATAACCAATGGGGTATATTATGTGCGTGTTTGGAACAAGGAGGAAGTAATAGGTACTGAAAAAATTGTAGTAATAGGCAATTAATTTTCTTTACAACCTAATTACTACCAACTTGCCCTGCTGGCTTTTTTTGCCTTGCAGCACCTGCAAAAGGTAAATACCATTATCTATTCCTTGCAATTCAACTAGCTGTTGCGGCGATGGGTTGGGTATAATTTGCTCTTGTACCATTTTGCCATTTACATCAAACACACGCAGAGTTATTTTTTCGGTGCCGGTGGTTTCTATATACAACTGCCCGTTTGTTGGGTTAGGGTAATAGGTAAGCTTGTTTTTAGGTGTATTTTCTGCTATGGCATTTAAGCTATCGCACTCATACAATTGTACATTATCAATATAAATATAGGTTCCTTCATATCCATTTGTAGGACTGTATTTTATTGTACTTGTAGAATCTCTAAAGTTACCAATATATAAATAGCGTTCTCCTCCCTGAGCTTTAAAATTGCTGCAAATTAATTGCCAACTTGTAGTATCATTTATAAAATTAGTATCGGGGTTTTTAATTTGTGGAATATAAGGCATGGGGTTATAGTCATTGATATAAATACTGTCAGACGAAAAATAGGCACCTACAGAACTTATTACAAAAGGATCAATTTCTGCAAGCGCTACGTACATTTTAAAACAATAATGCATTTCCGGCTTTAAGTTTTCAGTAAGTTTAACCGCGATGTATTCCCTTGCATCGTATTGTCCGAAATTTGAAAATACATAGCTGCCGGCATAGCCTTCCCCGTCCTGAGTCGGTTGATATCCAAAAGCATTTTCCGGAACAATCCCCCCTCCTGTGCCGCATACATTAAATAAATCGGGAGAACCTTTAGTTGGCCTAAACCAAGATGGTGCAGTACTTACATCTTCATAAGTACCTGGGCAATCAATAATATCCTCAAAACTACCATTGGGTACTAAATTAACCTGTGCCAAACCCTCTAATGTTGTTACTATTAATATAGCTAAAAGCCTTATTCTCATTCGCCATTTCTAATTATAGTTACCGTACCATGCTTACTTTCTCCACTTGGCAGCATAAGCACATAATAATAAACCCCATCAGAATTCATTTCCCCATCCCAATTGTTACCGTAGTTAGCGTTTGAATAAACTATGTTACCCCATCGGCTATATATTGTTATTCCGCTATTTTCAGGTAGATTTTCTATTTTAAAAACCTCATTAGCACCATCTAGGTTGGGAGTAAAAACATTAGGAATTTTTATATCTTTTGGCGGCGGTGGTGGGCTGCATTCTATTAAACTAAAATTGTCATAGTAGTAGTAATTAATTTTGCTATTTCCAAAACTAATAGTATCGGTATTAGCATTGCTTTTAAAATTACCTATGGTCATATACTTTTCTCCTCCCAGTGCTTTATACTGAAATTCAACCTTTATCCAATTAATAGTATCGGTATAAAAAATTCCATCGGGTGTTTCTAGTTGTGCAATGTATGGCAAAGTATCATAAATTTCATATGTGAAAGAATCAGCAGAAAAATAGATACCTATATTGTCATACAACACCCCTGTCGAATCACGTTCAGGTGTATTTATATAAAACCCTAAGCAATAAATAGTATCTGTTTTTAATGCGCTTTTAAGAATATTTGTTATGTAGTCTCTATTTGTAAAAAAAATGTCCGATGGAAAACTAGTAACTGCACCAGCATATGCATTTCCATCTTGAGGATATTGAAACCCATAAAAATTAATTGGCACACTACAAGTATTGTCTGTAGAACATGAGTTAAAATAATCGGGCGTATTATTAGTTGGGCTATACCAATATTTAGGAGAAAAATCTCCAATAATTTCTGGGCAATAGTAATATTCTTCAAAACTGCCGTTTTGAATTAGGTTTTGGCTATTACCAATTTGATAAAGAAAAAATAAGGCACAAAATAACAAGCCCTTCATGATACAACGAAAATAGTTAGCTTGTTAGTGGTTATCAAGTACAATTATTTAGTGTTATCGAATTATCGTTACCGTACCATGCTTACTTTCTCCTGTAGGTAAGGTAAGCACATAGTAATACACCCCATCAGAATTTACTTCACCATTCCAATTGTTGCCGTAGTTAGGGTTTGTATAAACGATGTTGCCCCAACGGCTGTATATTGTTATTCCGCTATTGTCGGGTAGGTTTTCTATTTTAAAAACCTCATTAGCACCATCTAGGTTGGGAGTAAAAACAGTAGGAATTTTTATTTCTTTTGGCGGTGGTGGTGGGTTGCATTCTATTAAACTAAAATTGTCATAGTAATAGTAATTAATTTTGCTATTTCCAAAACTAATAGTATCGGTATTAGCATTGCTTTTAAAATTACCTATGGTCATATACTTTTCTCCTCCCAGTGCTTTATACTG
>JANOCJ010000424.1:0-8964 GCA_031412115.1 Flavobacteriales bacterium | reverse complement strand
CGCTAAAATAGCCAAGCTAGAAGGGCTGGAATAGTTGTTGGTTCTGAATTCCTAGTTCTGAGTAGTTTATACTAGGAACTGTCAACTCGCAACTCACAACTATTTATACTTTACAATCTTCACTTTCTTCCTAAACAAAAGGTTCTTGTACTTTTCGTCAAGCTCTTTTTGCCAACCTATAAAGTATTTGGTAACGCTGCCAATTTCTAACGATTCTATCCTGCGGTAGGTATAGGCCATTACTTCATCCGGAAAATCTTTCAACACCTCATATCGCTTTAGCATTACATTGCGGCGGCGGTACAATGGGTCGGTATACAAATCAATAGCGCCAAACAGGTGCAAAAACTCATGGGCTATTACAGCGGGTTGCTTAAAGCTAACAATTGCAAACTCGGCTTGGCCGTTGTTGTGCGAATCTATTGCCAATGATATTTCATCCATATAATAGTTATTGATAAAAAACATCAATGCTACATTATCCGTCTTATACATATCGCGCAAGCGGGCAATAAAACGTTCGCGGTTGTTTATTTTATTAGGGGTGCGAATAACGCTACTGGTATCTTTAGCCAGTGCTTTGCCACCGTTGCGGCTAATACGGTCGGCCCAGGTGCGCAGCTTTTTTACGCCTATGTAGGTGTTGGGGGTGTAAAGTGTGGCCGATAGGGTAGTGTTGGGTAGGTTTACGGCAATGGGTACAATCTTTTTATCCTTATGGCAAACAACCTCAATATCCAGCGGAATGCCATTCATTTCGGCTTGGGCTTCTATCCATTTTGCTGCTAGGTTTATAGAGTCTAAGGTAGATGCTATGTCGTACGCTGTCCAAGGCTTTGGGCCTTTGGCATCAACAAATACAGCGTATAAAATTACTTTGTCTTTTAGTTTTTTATTTACCCCTTGGTCAACGCCCGGTGCGTGATATTCAAACCGGCGCTTGCCAAAATAGCAGCCTGTAAAGCATAGTAGTACAACGGAAATAAACAGTAGTAAATGCAGGCGCGAAAATTTCATTTACTAATATATAGATTTAATTACTAGGCAGATACTACTTGCTTGCTTTCTTAACTTTCCTTTTTGCCAGTTGGGCTTTGCCAATTTCATACAGCATAGGCAGTACTGATATAAATACGATGCCTAAAACAACCAACTCAAAGTTATTTTTTACAACCTCTAAATGGCCAAAAAAGTAGCCCGCCAACGATGCGATAACTACCCAAGCTATACCCCCAATAACATTATAGCTAATAAATTTACCATAGTTCATACTGCCAACCCCGGCCACAAATGGGGCAAAGGTGCGTATAATGGGCACAAAGCGCGCTAAAACAATGGTTTTAGGGCCATTTTTTTCGTAGTAGGCATGGGTTTGGTCAATGTATTTTTGTTTAACAATTACCTTGCCCCTAAATTTTAGGTTGAGTATATGGGCACCAAAATATTTACCTATAAAATAGTTTAGTGTATCGCCCAAAATGGCGGCAATAGCTAATAATACAATAATATAAACAATATTTAATTGCCCTTTAGCAGCATAAGCCCCGGCTACAAAAAGCAATGAATCGCCGGGCAAAAAGGGCCATATAACCAAGCCTGTTTCTATAAAAATAATAGCAAATAATATAGCGTAAACCCAAGTGTCGTATTTGGTAATCAGTTCGCCTAACTTGTCATCTAAGTGCAAAAAATAATCTAAAAATTCCATGTATATTGTTAAGGTCTTATGGGTTGGGTAGGGGTTTAAAGCTCCCCGCCTGCCAAGGAGGGGAATGAATTACTGATGCAAGGCATCAGTAAGAAAGGGGTGGTTATAATTGAGGTGGAAACATGTTGCTACCCCCTTCCTCCGGCTACGCCGGAGTACTCCCCCTGTTCAGCATTTCGTTGTTGTAATGCAACAACTCATAGTGGCAGGGAGAGAGTTAAATGGATTTTAATATTTTGGAACGGATGAATCTACCAAATCGCTCCAAGCTAATATGCCACCTTTAAGGTTGTATACATTATCAAAGCCAAAGCGTTTTTCCAATGCGTCAACTACGGCGCCACTGCGGCCACCGCTGCGGCAATGTATTATCACAGGTATGTCTCGCGATAGTTTGTCAATACTGCCAACAACAAGGTTCATAGGTATATGCTCGCCACCAATGGTGGCAATATCTACCTCGTATTGTTCGCGCACATCTATTAACTGATGCGGCGTGTTGTTATCGCGCATCGCTTTTAGTTCAGCAACAGTAAGTTCTTTCATAAATAGATAGAAATGGGGAGTTAAGCTTTTTCTTTAGCTGTTTTCTTTTTGTTTTCAGCCTCATTGGCTTCGGCGCTTATTTTAAGCTTTTTAAGCTCTTCGGGCAGGTATTGAAAAAAGGTATCGCCACGTAAGCCTAAGCGCAAGGTTTCTAGCGGAATAACCTCGTCGGGGCCAATATTGCCCAGGTTTACGTTTGCCCCCAGCAGTTTAATAAACCAAGCCTGTTGGGCTTTAATGGGGGCTTCCCACAAAATATCTTCGGCTTTTACGTTATTTAAAATTTTGTTTACCAGCTGCACGTGGGCATTGCCATTGGGGCGGTATATGCCTACGTTGCCACTTTCGCGGGCTTCGGCAATTACTTTCCATGCTCCGGCTTGCAGCTCGGTTTGCATCATGCTAATCCAGCGTTTAGGTGCAATTAAAATACCGGCTTCTTTTGAGCCTACTTCGCTCAACACGGTAAAGTCCTTAGCTAGGCGGCTAATATAGTCGCACTTTACATCGTGCGGCATCATAATAGACCCGTCCGAAACTTCGACAGCCTCTAGCTTTAGTTGGTTTAGCAATTTGCGGTACTCGTCAAATTTCTTACGTACAATAAATGCCTCAAATAACGTTCCGCCAAGGTACACCTTCATTCCGGCGTCTTTGTACAAGGCAATTTTGTCGGCAACGCGGGTTGAAACCATTGAGGTGCCAAAGCCCAGTTTTACAATATCAACAAGGTGGCCAGATGCCTGAAGCATATCTTCAGCTTGACGAATGCTCAAGCCCTTGTCCATAACCATAGTTAAGCCCGAATTGCGCGGCTGCGCGGGCCTTTTAGGAATAAAATCCAGTTTTTCTAACATACTATATTACTAATGTTTGTACACTTCCAACATCTCTAAAAGTGCCGGATAATCTTTGAGCGAAGGTACAACTTCAAACGCTTCGGTATGCTTTTCGTAGTTATTTACTAAAGCCTCTTCAAAAACCTGTAGCCCTTGCTTTTCGCTACCGGCCTCTATTAGCATGGCCGACAGGCAAAAATACAACGCAGTATTGTCGGGTTGGTTTTTTATCCCGTCAAGGCAGGCTTCCACCGCTTCTTGAAACTTTTCATTAGCGTGCAAAGCTTTTACGTAATCGGTCCAAATTTCCAAATTATCAGGTTCAAGCTCGGTTACACGGGTATAGGCTTCCTCCCCTTCTTCGGCAAAGCCCGATTTTAAGTATAAATCGCCCAAAATGTACCAGTACTCAGCATTTTCAGGCTCAATTGCTACGGCTTTTTGCAGGTGGTGAATGGCTTCGCCGGTACGGCCCATTTCATCCAAAACCACTCCCATGCCGCACCAAGCATCGGCTAATGCAGGCTCGGCCTTTACTGCTTTATGAAAGTATTTTAGGGCTTTTTCGTTATCGTTCAGATTTTCGTAGCACTCGGCTATATACTGAAACGCAATAGGGTCGGGTTCTTCGTATTTAAAAGTCTCTTGGTAGGTTTCTATTGCTTCGGTATATAATTGCAGGTTAGCCAAGGCATTGCCTTTATTAAAGTAGGCCGATGAAAACTCCTCGTGTATTAATATAGCGTAATCATACGCCTGTATGGCGGTTTGGTAGTTTTCCTGCTTGCTGTAAAACAAGCCCAAATTATACCACGATGCAGCCGAAAATGGGCTTTCATCTGTCATATGGGTATAAAACTCTACCCCTGCCTGGTATTGCTCTGTAAGGTCGAAGCAAAAGGCAAGCTCATACAAAGCGGCCTCGTTTTCAGGGTTAAGCAATACCGATTTTTTAAGGTATTCTATCGCCTTATCGTAGCGCCCAATGTTCTCATACTCAAAGGCTATATATAATAGTACCTCATCAGCTTCATCTCCGGCCAGTTCAATAGCACGGTTAAAGTGCGCAATGGCTTCGCCTGCGCGATCCATCTGGCTAAGTATGGTGCCTTTGGTAAGATATATTTCGTAGTTGTTCTGCTCTATGGCCTCCAGCTTGGTAATAATTTCAAATGCCTGGCTGTTTTTGCCTATTGAAGACAAAAGCTGCGCCTTGCGTATTTGCAGGATGATAGAGTAGGGGTGCTGATTTTCGGCCAGGGTAATGGCTTCTATGGCTTCAAATATGCGGTTCTGACGTATGTAGTATTCAACAATTTGTTCAAATACCTCTACATCAAAATAAAATACGCTGCCTTCTTTCAGCATCTGTTCAAAGCGCTCAATGCTGCTGGCATCAAACTCTTCGGGGCTATTGGCTTCAAAATCTTCACTCATTGGGCTGAATTAAATTTCTTATCACAAGATTATAAATCTAAGTGTTCCGTCAAAGGTTTATTTATTAACCTATAAACAGTTGATAAACTGAAAAGTTTAACCCCAATAACCCTGCCATTTGGCACGCAACCTGTATTTTGGGGACAAAGTGGCATAATTTATCCTAAACTTTTCTGCCTGTTTTTAAATAGTCATATCGCATACAATCCTATGTATGAGTAGCTTGCCGCAAGGTTTTCAAACAAAAATCCCCCACCGTTTGGGTGAGGGATTCTGTTAAGAATATGTTGTGCAAAGTTTTAGTTACCGTACAATACTTGTACAGCGCCTTGTTTTTTGTATTCGTTTGTGGCCGATTTGGCTTTTAATACATAATAATATACACCGGAAGGTACTTGCTCGCCTGCATTGGTGCGGCCATCCCATTTAACCTGTGGAGCGGTAGTTTCGAATAACAGTATACCCCAACGGTTGTAAATCTCTAACGAGTATTCGTCCATACCGCTGTTTTTAACGTGGAATACATCGTTAACACCGTCGCCATCGGGCGTAAATACGTTAGGAACGATAAGGCCTTCAACAACTTCTATCTGCGTACAAACAGTGTCGGTACAGCCTTGGTTGCTGGCTACAATTAAGCAAACGTCGTAAGTGCCCGGCACTTCATACATATGGTAAGGGCTTTGTTCTGTAGTAGTTATACCATCGCCAAAATCCCAACTCCAGTCAACAGGGCCGTCAAAGCTGCTGTCAACAAAATGAATCATATCAAAAGCAAAAATATTGTTAGTGTCAGGGCTAAAAACCGCAGTAGGCGTAATGTATAGCTGTACAGTTTTGCTGCCAATGCCTGAAATACAGCCATTTTGTGCAGTAACGGTAGCTGTAATAAAGCCAGAGCCTGTGTTAGCCCAGTTAATAGTAGCAAAAGCACTGCCTTGGCCACCGGCTAGTGTACCGCCTGTAACGTTCCAGTTGTAGGTGCCGCCATTAACTACAGGTGTAGCAAAGTAGCTGTTGCCTGCTGTTCCACCGCAAATTAAATCGGGGCCTGTAATAATAGGAGGGTTGGGGCGTCGGTAACCCATTTCGTAAGGCTCTTGGCTAAAGTCGTTCCAGTTGGTGTGAGTAAGGCCTATTAAGTTGCCTTGCGGCGCTGCTGTAGTAATATCCATAGCATTCCATTGGTTAGGGGTAACACCCCAGTTAGCCAATATTTCCCATTGCGGGTCGTTTTCGTTGGTGTTGTAGTATAGGCTTAAATCAACAGGGTTTGAGCCTGCAGTGCGGTTTATACGGTGGTAAAACAATGAATCTAACGTACATAAAATGGTATCAACCAATGCACGGTTGTAGCCATCAAGGTTAGGGTCGTTATTTACCAAACGCACACCATAGCGGCCTGTTTCAGCTAGTGTAGGGCGTATTTCGGCCGGGCGGTAGCGAATAAAACCAACACTTGAGCCGGTAGGAAATAAGTAGGTAGCATTGGTTGAAGTACTGCGGTATAATTTACCGTTGCCAAGGCTGCTAACAAAACCGGTAGTGCGGGTAATAGCGCCTGTGTTCGACGTTATTACATCCATATCAAATTGGTCGGTAGCAAGCTCAATATCATTCAGATTCAACAGGTGGTTAACCTCAGAGTTTAAGGTTTGGGTCTTAACCCCACTGCCTGCCAATGACAAATCGTGAAACTGGGTAAGGCTGTCACCTGTAATTAATTGATTAACACCTTCAAGCCTAACCTCGCTGGCATCGGCATTAAAACGGCGGTTGTTTACCCAATCGCCCCAAACATGCCAAACGCCGCTGCCTTGGGCAACAGAGTCGTTTACAAAGTTATTGTCGATGTAGAAATCACCCATATTGGTCATATTGGCGTTAACGTCCTGGTTGGTAACGGTACCAAGTACGCGCACCACGCCGCCGGTATTAATATATACCACCGCGCCACGGTTGTTAAATAGGCCGCTTTGCGCGTTAGCAGTATGGGTTAAAGCCAAGCCCAGTAGGAGGGCTGATGATAGGATGGTTGTAGTTGTAAATTTCATAGGCGCATAATATGTGCTAGAGACAAAGAAAAATAAAAAAATGGGAGAAAGCAATATTTAAAACAGATGTTTTTAACAATTGAGTTGACAATACAGCAAGCTTACAGCAACAACAGGCTGAAAGGCTTATTTTACAGGCAATGCAAGCGGTTTAAATATTTTATAACTAATGCATTTTTTTGCAGCTATCAACACACAAGTTGCTATTGCAATTTGCCAAAGCGCTCTTCCAGCACTTTTGTTCTGAAATCAAAAATGCCGTTTAGCTGCCTGCGCACAAAAAGGCTATGGGCAAAGGCGCCCAGTATGCCCAGCGGTAGTTTATAATGCACAAGGTCTTCCATAAATACACCCCCTTCTACAGCAGTAAAAAAGTGCTGATGGTGCCATAGGGTATAGGGGCCAAAGCGTTGTTCATCAACAAAATACTCTCTGTCTTTTACATGGGTTATCTCCGTCATCCAGAATAATGGGATGCCTAAAACGGGGCGTACGTTGTATGTAATAATCTGCCCGGAATAAACCTTATCCAATTTATGTTCCGATAGTACCTCAAAGCCCATACTGGCGGGCGTTATCTCGCTCAGGTTTTTAGGGTGAGAGAAGAAATCCCAGGCTTCATCTAAACTTATAGGTAACTTTTGGGTGCGGTACAGGCTGTAATTATACATAATGCAGTTTTGTGGGTATTACAACACACCTCATTACTAAATGTTTACAACCATTTTTTGCGTTTAAACCATTGAAAGATGATTATTATAATAACAGCCATCAATATCCACACACCTAAGTAGCCGTACTTCCAGTCTATTTCAGGCATGAATTTAAAGTTCATGCCATATACACCAACAATAAAGGTAAGTGGCATAAAGAACACTGAGAATAAGGTAAGTACAAGAATTACTTCATTAACCCGTTGGGTTGATAAATTGAAGTGGATGTTGAGCAGTTGGTTCAAATTTTCGCGTACTTGCTCGCACTCAAATAATACGCGGCCTACGGTATCTTTTAAATCCTCAACAGCCGGTTTTTTTAGGTTCGATTCTTCTGTTATTGTGCCTAATAATTCCTTATAAAGCAATAGCATACGCCTGTATACATCAATCTTTCGTTTAAGGTAGTATGAGTCGCGTATCATATTGGGTATTTTCCTTTTTAGGAATATTTTAGTCTCAAATGTATCTAGCGACGCATCGGCCCGCACAATGGGGATTTCGTATGATATTATACCCTTCCTAATGATTTCCGTAAGTACTTTTTCAATGTTTAAATCGTCTTTGGGGCAGTGTGCATCCTTAACGTCAAACAAGAAGTCAGCTTCCCTACGGTGTATGGTTATCAGTATATTATCTAAATAAAAAATAGCAATTTTTTTAGTTACCTCCTGTATAGAGTCGGCCACCTCGTTGGCTGTTGGGTCTATTACCCTGATAATGATGAAGGTAGTCTTCCCAATAACCTCAAATTTAGGTAAGTGATTGGGTTCCAGGCAGTCTTGCACCAAATTGGGGTGCAGGTTATATTTTTCGGCAACGGCAGCCAATTCTTCGGTAGTCGGAAAGACTAAGTCTATCCACTCAACTCCCGTATTTTCGTTTTTAGACAGCGTTTGAACCACGGGGCTAAAGTAATGCAGAATACAGAATTCACAATTCAAAATGTATAAAGAATAAATTTCTTCGCTACGTCATTCTGAATTGTGAATTATGAATTATGCATCTCTATCTTTGCCCCATGCCCGTATTTAGCATTGTAATGCCCACGTACAATCGCGCAACCACCATAGGCCGCGCTATTGAGAGTGTGCAGGCGCAAACTTTTACCGATTGGGAATTGCTTATTGTTGACGATGGCTCGGTAGATGATACCTCTGCCGTTGTAGCAGGCTATGGCGATAGCCGTATTAAATACATTTATCAGGAGAATGCCGAACGCAGCGCAGCCCGCAACAATGGAATAGCCCATGCATCAGGCAACTACGTTTGTTTTATTGATAGTGACGATTATTACTTCGATAACCATTTAGCGGCGTTTTATGCCTTTTTGCTAGCGCATAACTTCCCGGTAGCGTTGGTTTTTGGCCAAACCTGTGTTGACCTTGATGGCGTTGTAACGCAGGAGCCTTTTACTGCACAGCCTACCGAAAAGCGCACCGAGTTTTTTATAGTAAATATTGTAGGTGTGCCCCGCACCTGCATAGCCCGCAGCATATTGCTGGAGGAGCAGTTTGACCCAACAGTGCGCATTGGCGAGGATATGGTACTGTGGACTCGCATTATGCGCAAGTACCCGTATTATCATATTCCCGACTATACACAGGCCTATGTAGAGCATTCGGGCCGGTCGGTTTCGGCATCAGAAAAGCCTTTTAAAGAACACC
>JANOCJ010000423.1:0-7644 GCA_031412115.1 Flavobacteriales bacterium | reverse complement strand
TATAAAACCATGGATGCCAAAATTGAACTGGCCAACAAAATAAAGCAGGATATACGCGATAAGGTGGGCGACTATTTGCAATGCTCTATAGGTATTGCCCCCAATGGTTTTTTAGCTAAGTTGGCTTCAGATATTCAAAAGCCCAATGGGCTTACTATTATCTCGCCTGAAAATATTGATGAGGTGCTAAGCAAATTAGTGTTGACAGATTTGCCTGGTATTGCAAGCGCTATGGCTAAACGTTTTTCAATGGCGGGTATTGATACCCCGCTAAAACTACGCCATGCCGACCCTGCAGCCCTTAAGCGCGCATCGCAAAGTATTGTTGGTGTTTATTGGCACTACCGCCTCAATTTTTCGGAGGTAGATATGATAACGCAGCCGTATAAAAATATGCAGGCTATGCGCCACCTTTCGCAAGACCAGCGAAGGTCTGTGCCTACAATGGAAAATATACTGGTATCACTTTGCATGACACTGGAAAAACGTATGGTAAAGCACGAGGTATATTGTAGGGAGATACACGTTAACTTCTCATACAACAGTGAGTTTAGATGGAAGTGGGATTCATCTACCAAACCCTTGCAGGACGGGGCTGAACTGTACCATATTATTAAGGCGCAGATGGATGCCTACGAAAAAGAAAGCGGGGAGAAATTATTGACTTACGATATATCGGGGGTGGGGGTAACAGTAAGCGGTTTTGTTACTGCCGATGTGTTGCAAATTGACCTGTTTGAAAACAACGTTAGGCAAGACACCCTGCGCCGGGCAGTATATGATTTAAAAGACCGCTTTGGCTACGACAAGTTGCTGCGCGCCATAGAGCTGGACGAAACTAGCCGTGCTGCTGATATTATTGGCTTTGGCAATATTAAAGATATGCAGGAGAATACCGATAAAAAGAATTTTAATTCGGTATAGTTATTTTCGGAATATAGCCATGCGCCATATTTTTGGGGAGAAAAATTGCAGGAATGAGCAAATAAGAAAGGCTACACTGCCTTTAAAATCAACCAATTGCAGGTGGTCGGTAAAGGTGTTTTTATCCCAGAAGTTAAAAAAGGAGGGCTGCATGCTAAACCGTTTGGGGTTAAATACAAAATGTGCAATATCACCCGGAAAAAGCCAGCGGGCGCGGGTTCCAACCTTGGCTGTTTGTGTTATTACTTCTTCGCCCAAACTTAATTGCACCAACATATTAGGCAGGTTAACCCCTGCATACCTGGCCAGCTCTAACGACCCCCAAAAGCGGGGGTTAATCTCCATCAGCTTAGGCTCTCCTGTTTTTAGGTCGGTTTTAAATTCAACCATGGCAACGCCGGTCCAGTTAAGGGCATGCATTAGTTTGGCGGCGTAGGCTTTGGTAGCGGCATCGTCAGTAACCTCGCGCAAGGTGCCCGGGCCGCCCGTTACCGGAAATTCGCGCAAGCGGGTGTATGAGTAGGAGCAAAGCACATGTCCGTTTTCGGCAATCAACCCCACACCCAAGCCTTTGCCCTCTTGCGGCAGCGCTTCCTGCACCACGCAAGGGCCGTAATGCCCCACAATTTCGGGGTAATGTTTAAATAGTTCGGCGGCGTTATGCACCTTCTTTAACCCACGCGAACCACTGCCCGAAACAGGCTTTATAATAAGCGGAAAAGGAAGGTCGTTTTCCTGTCCGCGCAACTCTTCTACACTGGGCTGAAATAATGTTTTAGGAATAGGCACGCCAATGCTGTCGGCCAGCATAAGCGTTTCCATTTTGTTGTAGGCCGAGTAGTAATTCTCGCGCAGCGGAAGTGCTACATGCGTTAGTTTTTCTACCTCGGGGCGTACATCCAAAATAATTTTTATCACCGCATCTTCCATCGGAATAATGCAATCGTATTTGTTTTTTGCCAGCAATGCTAACAGCTTTATGCGGTAGGCATCAGGCTCGTCTTGCGGGTTTGGAAACTTGAAATACTTTTTGGTGTATTTGCTGTAAAAGCCAAAGCTGTTGTAGGTATGGCTAATGGCGTGTACAGTGTAACCGGCCTCGCCCAGCGAGCGTATCGCTGAAAGAGATTTGCCAACCCAGGCATCGGTTACAAGTATTAATGGCATACTAATTCTCTACAATAAAATTACCAATAGCCAACACATCCAGCCCACCCAGTTGGTAGGTTTTTACAGCTTCCATAGGCGTATTTATAATAGGTTCTTCGTGCATATTGTACGATGTGTTTACTAATACCCCGCAGCCAGTTAGCTTTTTATATTCGGTTAAAATATCGTAGTAGGTTGGGTTGGCCTCACGGGTTATAACCTGTGGCCGTGCCGTGCCATCCACATGCACAATAGCCGATGCCTGCTCTTTGCATTTATCGGTTACATTGCACGTTACGGTCATAAATTTAAAGGGGTAAATATCACCCTTCAGGTAAAAGTATTCAGCCGCATCCACATCGCGCACAAAGGGCGCAAAGGGCATAAATTCGGTGCGGTTTAGGCGCTGGTTAAGCCAGGTGTTTACACTTTTATCAGCCGGAGAATACATAATGGTACGCGCACCCAAAGCCCGTGGACCGTACTCCATAGCACTAAAATAGCGGGCTACTACTTTGTTGTTTTGCAATAGCTGCGCCACATCGGCCGCTATATTTTCTGTTTTGCGGTAATTTACACCTTGCGTTTTTAGGGCTTCTTCAATGGCAACATCATCATACTTACGGCCAAAATAAACGTTGTCAAAAATAATACGTTCTTTCAACAGCCCCTTGCGGAAAGCCATTGATACCAATGCCCCGAAGTTGATGCCGCCATCGCCCATATTTGGAAAGATGTAGATGCTTTTTACACCCACAGTATCCAGCACACGCTGATTTAATTTTACGTTGGCAAATATGCCGCCGGCTAAAAATACATGCGTGGGTTTGCCGCCATTGTAGCGTTTTATCACTTCGGCAATATAGGCGGTGGTAATGTTTTCGGTATGCGTTTGTACGGCTGCGGCAATGTCTTCCTTTGTATGGCCTTTCAATTCTTCGCGCAGCTTAGCCATGGCTTTAAGGTGGTAGCCACCGTTGTTTTTAAAGCCGGGTTTACTTGAATCAAACGCTAAATATTTTTCAAACACAGGCAGGCATTTACGGGCATCGCCAAAGGCGGCAAGGCCAGTTATTTTACCCTCGTGGCGCAATGGTTTAAAGCCCAATATCTGTGTAACGTAGGCATAGTAATAAGCGGGAGAATCGTAACACGGCAGGCGGTGTACTTCTTCCATAGTATTGCCTTTGCAACGGTATACTTTGGCGCAATAACCCTCGCCGCTGGCATCTAAGGTTATGGCTAAGCCTTCATCATATTGCTGCGTGTAATAAGCCGATGCAGCATGGCATTCGTGGTGGTCTACAAACTCAAACTCACCGGTAAAACCACGGTCGGTAAAATATTTTTTTATCTCGGCGTGCATTTTAGCCACCTGTCCTTTCAAGCCCAAGCGAACAATAGAAAGCCCGGCCTCAGTGCCTAATAGAAAGCCATCTAAATTTAATTTGTTAACGATATTTTTTTTCCAATCGCTGCTTACATCATCAAAACCCACATCAAACTGCGGTGTTATTTTCTTTCCCTCAACTGCAATATGGGTAAGTTGGGCAATGGTTGTGCCTTGTATAGATAATACCTCGTCAATAGCCAAATACGGAAAGCCGTGGTGCATTTTTTTACGGCTCAGGCGCTCCTCATTTATGGCGGAAATATTGCCTTTGTCGTCTATATAGGTTGCGCCGCTGTCATGGCCTACGTTAATGCCTAAAATTTTAAAACTCATAGTGGTAAAAATAAAACATCCCCGCATTAAAATAAGGCGGGGATGCTTTTTATATCGAAAACCGATTGTTAATTCTCGTAAATTTTGCTAATCAAGCCCTTGTATTTTTCAGCAATAATTTTGCGTTTCAATTTCATGGTTGGTGTTAGCTCACCGGTATCAATGGTCCATTCGGCTGGGGCCAGTTCAATTTTCTTAACCTGTTCCCAGTTGCCAAAGTTTACATTAAACTTAGCTATTTCAGCCTCAAATATTTTGCGGATGCGTGGGTCGGTAATAGCTTCGGCATTTGATGCGTAAGGGATGCCGTTTTTCTCGCAATAATCTTTAAGGAAAGCAAATGCCGGAACCACAATAGCGCCAGGAAATTTCTGGCTTTCGCCAACAACCATTACCTGCTCAATAAATGGCGACTCTTTGTATTTATTCTCTAACACCTGAGGGGCAACGTATTTGCCACCCGATGTTTTAAACATCTCTTTTTTACGGTCGGTAATTTTTAGGTATTTACCATCTTCATAACGGCCAATATCGCCGGTGTGGAAATAGCCGTTTTTATCAATTACCTCGGCAGTAAGGTCGGGGCGGTTGTAGTAGCCTTTCATTACATTAGGGCCTTTGCAGCAAATTTCGCCTTCAGCCACTTCGTTCAATTGGTCGTCTAGTATTTTTACATCAACTCCATCAATAACCAAACCTACCGTGCCAAAAGCACGGCCCTCTTCTTCTAAGCGGTTAACTGATATTACAGGCGATGTTTCTGTTAATCCATACCCCTCTAAAACTGTTAGGCCGGCAGCGGTAAATACACGCGCTAAACGGGGCTGTATAGCGGCCGAGCCGGTAACAATAAACTGAACGTTGCCGCCCAGTGCTTCGCGCCATTTGCTAAAAATTAGTTTGTTGGCTACGCGCAGTTGCAGGGCATAAATACCGCCGTTTTTGCCATGTAGTTCAAACTTTTCGCCCAGCTCCAACGCCCAAAAGAATAGTTTCTTTTTAACGCCTGTTAAACCATGGCCTGTGGTTACAATTTTATCGTAAACTTTTTCAAGCAAACGCGGTACGGTAGTAAAGGCATTGGGTTTAACCTCTTTCAGGTTTTCGCCAATCATTTCAAGGCTTTCGGCATAATAAATAGATGCGCCCATATTTTGGTACAGGTAGCAAACCATACGTTCAAAAATGTGGCACATAGGTAAAAAGCTTAGTACCTTAAACGATACGTTAACCTTAATAATATCCTCGCTGGCCTTTACGTTACTTATAATATTGTTATGCGTAAGCATAACGCCTTTGGGCGTACCCGTAGTGCCCGATGTGTAAATTAGCGTCAACAAATCATCCGGTTGTACGGCTGCTTTGGCAGCGTCCAGTTTAGCTTTGTCGGCATTGGCTTTGCCAAGTTCAACAAGCTCTAGCCAATTTTTAGTGCCCGCTATTTGGTTAAATGAATAAATATGTTGCAATGAAGGAACATCCGCCTTAACTGAATTTACTTTGGCTAACAAAGCCTCATCAGCTAAAAAGATAACCTTTGCGCCCGAGTCGTTAAGGATAAATTTATAATCGGCCTCAGTAATAGTAGGGTACATAGGTACGCTGGTAGCGCCAATTTGGGCAATGCCCATATCGGCAAAGTTCCACTCGGGGCGGTTGGGCGATACTATGGCAACCTTATCGTCTTTGCCAATACCCAACGCCAAAAGGCCGTAGCTAATATTGTCAGAAAACTCAATGTATTCCTGTATGCTGAATTTACGCCATTGGCCGTCGTATTTAAACGCTAGTGCGTCGGCTTTATTAAACTTTTCCAGCTGGTGGGGTAGTAAATCAAAAGTTCTTCTTAATTCTGCCATTTTTTAAATTGTAGTTAGGGGTTCAAACTAATTCTACAAAAAGGTAACTTTGTAGTTTAAAACGTAAAAATAAAAGATTTACTAATAGATTGTTAATGAAAATACAAAATACATTTACCAAAGCCTTAGGCATTGATTTTCCGATGATTATGGCACCCATGTTCTTGGTTTCTAATTTAGAAATGTGTGTTGAGGCCATGCGGGGCGGAGTTGCGGGTACTTTTCCGTCGCTTAATTTCAGGGAAAAGGGCCAGTTAGAAGATATTTTAGCCAAACTGAACGCTTTTAAGGATAGCCCTGAGAATAAAGGCACCTATGGTGTAAATATTATTGTACAAAAATCTAACCCATTATATGCAAAGCATTTGCAGGCTTGTGTTGATGCTAAAGTGCCTTTTTACATCACATCTTTAGGTAGCCCCGAGGAGGTAATTAAGGAGGCTCATAAATATGGCGCAAAGGTATATTGCGATGTAACCAACCTAGCACATGCCCAAAAATGCTACGACTTAGGTGCCGATGGTTTTATAGCCGTTGGTCAAGGTGCGGGCGGACATGCCGGCCCATACCCGTTGATGCTTTTGGTGCCTACCTTGAAAAAACATTTCCCCAATGTGCCCGTAATTTCGGCAGGCGGCGTTGCTACCGGCGACGGTATTGCGGCTATGCTTTCATTAGGTGCTGATGGTGTTTCTATGGGTACCCGCTTTATTGCATCAACCGAAGGGGGTGTAAATGCTGAATATAAAAACGCGGTGGTTGACAGTACCATGGCTGATATTGTAATGACGGAACGCTTATCGGGCACGCCATGCACTATCATTAATACGCCGTATGCCAAGCGTATTGGCTACAAGCAAAATGCGATAGAGAAATTTTTAAGCAAAAACAAACGCACCAAAAAATATTTTAAAATGCTGTTTGCGTTAAAGGGCATGAACTCGCTGCAAAAATCGGTGCAACCGGGCAACTACAATAACTTATGGTGTGCGGGCCAAACCGTTGAGCTTATTGACGAGATTAAACCCTGCTACGAAATTGTTACCGAATTAAAGGAGCAAACTTATAGCGCTATAGAGAGGCTGCAGGGGATAACGGTTGGGAATAAGGAGTTGGTGTAATAATTTGCACTATGGATTTAGTTGGACAAGAAATAAATGTTAAGGTGTTTGAACCATGGGAGCGAAGTGGCGATGATATTAAAGGAATAGTTGTTGCCCAACCTTCAGAAAAAGAAATGGTGGTTAAATTATCACAGTCTATAAAAGGGAATAAATTATCCAGCCCGCTTATTAAACTTAATATTCGATATGAAAATTTAACATTTGATGAGTTAAAAAATGATTCACCATTAACTGTTAATGGTGCGCTGATAATAGAAAACTCTGACGAATTTGACTTTATAATAATAGGGGAATTATCAATTGTTAATTTACGTCAATAACTTTACCCCCATGTTCATCTACCAACTATCCATCCTAATATCCGATACTAAAACCCTGCCCGAAGCCTTTGAGCAGTTTGAGTTTTTGTTGGCATCGTACAGGTCAAACGGGCAAACATTGGGTGCTGAAAATACCTGCTATATAAAGGAAGGGAGCCTTATTGCTGTTGTGCATACGCACGAGCAATCGTCTTTAAATAAAGAGCAAAATAACCTATACGTAAACCTACGGATAGAAAATTTAGAAGCCCTTTGTGGCACTACATTAGCGATAAATTTATTGGGTGATATTACCGAAGAAGCCTCGGTTTGTGCTTGCACTAAAAGCGATTTTTATTTGCTGATTACCGAGCATAATTTCATCCATTCCCCTGTAAAATGCGGCACTTGCTTCGAGGTGGTACCGTTGTATAAACTGCCTGCATATTATGAACATGCGTATACACCTGTAGTGACATGGCAAACCAATTACCAAGCCTGCGATGTTTTGCAACAAAACGGCGAAGTAGGCGAGGAATGGGCCATCGACCAAATGGAAAACC
>JANOCJ010000422.1:0-6577 GCA_031412115.1 Flavobacteriales bacterium | reverse complement strand
AAAAAAGGGTGATTTAATAGCTTACTCGGGCAACACGGGCAGCAGCGGTGGCCCACACGTACACTTTGAGGTGCGCGACGCTAAAGGCGAAGTAGCCATACACCCCTTGCTTTTTGGTTTTATTAAGAGTGATACCGAAGACCCTTACTTTTCGTCGGTTACGCTATACCCGCTATCTAAGGTATCTTATATTAATAAGAAGATTACCGACCAATCGTTTAACACCGCCAAGCGCGACGGTAAATACACGGCAGTATATGAGCACCGCAAAAAAATAAAGCGCCGCAAATACAAGGTTACGCCCGACACTATTAAGGTTTACGGCACTTTTGGTATTGGCGTTGAAGTGTTTGACAATATACAGGGCATACGCACCAACATTAACAAGCTGGAGGTTTTTGTAGATGGTAAGCCCACTTTTGCCTATAAGCTGGATGAATTTAAATTTTCGGAAACGCGTAATATTAATGCGCTAATAGATTATGAAGACCGACTGACCCAAGGCGAGAAAACCCAACGTTGCTACCTGCCGCCCAACCAAAAGTTGAGTTTTGTAAACAATAATCTGGGTAATGGCGAGATAACGTTTACGGACGATAGCCTGCACATCATCCGCATACTGGCGACGGATATTTTTGGTAACTACACTACGCTGGAGTTTTTGGTGAAGAGCGAGCAAAGCTACGCCGAACTGAAACCGCACCCCGATAAAGAATACCTGCAAGCTATATATTACGACCGCGACCAAACGTTTAAGAATGGGGATGTGGAAGTTTTCTTCCCAAAAAATGTGTTGTACGATACCTTGTTCTTTCGCTATGGGCGCACCAACAAAGCCAAAGGGCAACTTAGCGCGGCACACCGCATCCATTCGCCCCTGGTGGCCCTGGCCGATAATATTGAGATACGCATTAAAACCGATTTTGTAGCCCCTGCCCTGCGCAGCAAGCTGGTAATGGTTAATGTGGGCGGCAGCAGCATTGGTGGCACCTATAAAGATGGCTGGATGGTAGCCAAAACGGTTTACTTTGGTACCTATGCCGTAACTACCGATACCAAAGCGCCCAGCATAAGCATGCGCAGCACCGGGCCTGAGTTTATTATTAAGAAGACCAAGCGCGGCAAAACCAAAAAGGTTAAGATAAAAAAGAAAAAAGGTAAAAAAGGCCAACCTACCGTGCCCAATGTAGTAAGCGAGTTTAGGTTTACCATTAGCGATAACCTGGCGGGCATAGCCCGTTGGGATGCTTATATAGATGGTGTTTGGGTGCTTTGCGAATTTGACCCTAAAACGGCTACGCTTACCTACCATTTTGATGAAAACATTACGCCCCAATCGGGTTGCTTTAGACTGGAAGTAACTGATAAAGTAGGCAACGTAGGCGTTTACGAAACGGACATCCCCAATATGATTTTGCGTTTTAAAGGGCCGGGGCAGTATCAATAGTGCATTGTGTGTGGTGGATAGTGGATAGTGGATAGTGGATAGTGGATAGTAAATAAAACCATAACTATGTTTTCTATCTGCCTATGTGGTAATTAAAAACATTCATTGCAAAAGCCTGTTTCTTCATCCTATCTACATTATTTATACTTTTACCCTTAATGGACATTTCCCGCTTAACGTACAGGCAAACCGGCTTTTTCTCGCCCCTTATTGCCGATTATATAGACGAACACGTTAATACCACTGCTTTATATAGTTTTCCATTTTCAATTCAGGGCTTTGAAAAGGCCATTGATTATCGCAAAACTAAACCCGTTAACCGCGAGGTATTAGTTTCATCAATAGAAAAACAATACGCACAGGGCAACACCACACCATCAGCTAAAACGGCTGCAAATATTGCGTTGCTGAAAGATGAGAACACCTTTACCATTGTTACCGGCCACCAACTATGTCTATTTACCGGGCCGCTGTATTTAATATATAAGCTGATTGATACTATTACACTATCGGCGCAGCTAAAACAGCAATTTCCGCAGTACAATTTTGTGCCGGTATATTGGATGCATACCGAGGACGGCGATATTGAGGAAATCAATCACACCTACTTATTCAACAAAAAGCTACATTGGGCCGATGCCGGGCAAGGGGCAGCGGGTATGCTGTCAACCCAAACCATACAGCCTGTAATTGACGAACTGGCAACCCTACTTGGAGAGGGCGAACAGGCTAAAGAATTACTTGCTCTTGTAAAAGAAAGCTACCTAAACCATACCAACCTGGCCGATGCTACACGCCATTTTGTAAATGCCCTGTTGGGCCACTTTGGCTTGGTAATACTAGACCCTAACGAACATGTTTTAAAGGCAGAATTTGCTACTATTCTGCAAGATGAATTTGCTAATAGCAATGCCCATATACTGGTAAACAAAACCAATGCGGAGATTATAAAAAGCGGTTATACGGCGCAGGTTAATCCACGCGAGCTAAATCTGTTTTATATTAATAACGGACAGCGCTACCGCTTGGTAAAAACCGATAACGGTTTTGCAACGGTAGGCAACGAATTTATTTTTACTGCTGATGAAATTAGCAAACTGATAAAAGAAAGTCCCAAGGTATTTAGCCCTAATGTGGTGTTACGCCCATTGTATCAAGAGGTAATCCTACCCAACATTTGCTACGTTGGCGGTGGTGGCGAGCTGGCTTATTGGCTGCAATACAAAACATTCTTCAACCATTATAATTATGAGTTGCCGGTGTTGGCATTGCGTAGTTCGTACTTAATAGTAGAAGGTGCCCAAGCTACCCGCATGCAAAAGTTTGGGTTTGATGCAGCAGCAATATTTGATAGTGCTGACAACCTTGTAAAACGTTATTTACAAACCACCGGCGGCGATGGGTTGAGCCTAGCGGCCGAGCGCAGCGAGGCCGCAGCATTTTACGCTAAACTAGCAGCTAAAGCAGCGCAGACTGATACTACGTTAACCGGCAGCATTGAGGCCGAAAATAAAAAGCTGGAGAACTTTTTAAACGGATTAGAAGCCAAACTTTTGAAAGCGCAAAAAACCAAAGACGAAGCAACTGTTAACCAAATACGTAAACTGAAAGAAAGCCTTTTTCCTGAAGGTTCTCTGCAAGAACGCTCTACCAACTTTATGCAGTTTTACCTAAAACAAGGCCCTGCCTTTTTTGATACCATTGCAGAGCATGCGAATGTGTTGGAGAAAAAATTTACGGTAGTAACATTGTAATTATTTTACCTCATTTAAGGTTTTCATCGTTTCTGTAAACGCTACTTTAACAGTGTTTACCAACGCTTCCAGGTTATCGGGTTTAGCACCTTCCTTGCAGGGTTTTTCAATAGCCAACAATGCCGCAGCGGTTTCTTTCATGCCCAAATTGGCAAAGCTCGATTTCATTTTATGGGCAATTTTTCCCAACTCTACCACCTTATTGGCTGCATAGTCGTTGTTAAATTCTTCCATATCAACCGGCATGGCCGATAGGTAAATGCTTATCAATTGCTTTAGTGCCTTTTCGTCGTTGTTTATCACCTTGCGCAAAAAGTCTAGGTCAGGCTTTTCAACACCATTGGTATGGGCGCCATTTGTTTCAGCTAATAGTTTGGCTTTAGTATCAGTTTTAGATTTTTTCATACCCTTTCCAGTTATATCAACAATCGCATCTATCAAATCGGGTTGCTTAAAAGGCTTGGTAATAAAACGGCTAATACCCAGTTGTAAAGCCTTTTCGCGGGTTTCGGGCATTACGTCGGCCGTTAGTACCACAATAGGCACACCACTGGCCGGCTCCGGCATTTTATTCCGTATATAATCCGATGCTTCAAAGCCATCCATGCGTGGCATTTGCAAGTCCATCAGTACCAAATCATAATTATTTTCTTCCAGTTTTTTAATAGCTTCCAACCCGTCTTCAGCCATATCAACTGTAACTTTCCAGGCATTTAAAATTTGGCCTGCCAAAAAGCGGTTCATGGCATTATCCTCCACTACCAATATGCGTATACCTTTAAAATTAAGTGTTTCTAACCCTGACTTTTTCTTTTCGGTAAACGCTTTTTTATCGGCCAGTTTATAGGGTATAACAACGGTAAACGTGCTGCCCATACCGGGGCGGCTCTCCACACTTATGCTACCGTTTTGCATTTCGGTTAAGCGTTTAGATATGGCCAGGCCAAGGCCTGTTCCACCAAATTTGCGGTTAGAATGTGCCTGGGTAAAAATTTCAAAAATAGAGTCTATTTTCTCCTTAGGTATGCCAATGCCTGTATCAACAATATCAAACTGCAAGCTGGCTTTATCTTTGGTTTTGCTTACTACGTTTACGGTAATATCAACTCTGCCGCGGCTGGTAAACTTAAGGGCGTTACCGGCAAGGTTTACCAATATCTGGCTAAGGCGCACACGGTCGCCTAGTAATTGCAACGGCACATCGGCCGATATGGCAGCGTTAAACTCAAGCCCTTTATCAGATGCTATAGGCTTAAGGGCGCGCATCATCTCGTCAATAAGGGTTTGCAAATCAAAGTGCGATTCTTCAACCACCAGCTTGCCTGCGTCAATTTTAGAAAAGTCGAGGATGTCATTAATAATACGCAACAGATTATCTGCCGAGTATTTTATCGCCGTCATTTTTTCATAATACGGTGCATGGGGGTTTTCATTCATCAGCAAATCGGTAAGCCCCACAATGGCATTCATGGGCGTACGTATCTCATGGCTCATGTTTGATAGGAACTCCGACTTTGCTTTTGATGCCTGCTCGGCAGCAGCTTTGGCCTGTATAAGCTGCTCTTCAGCCTTTTTACGTATGGTAATATCTTGCGAGAATACCGCTACCCCCGATATTTTACCCTCGTTGTTGCGTATGGGGTTAAAGGTAGTTTCGTAGTCTTTTTTAAAGAGGGTTCCCTCGCCAAAAATTTCTTGTATGGTAAACTGCTCGCCATGCAGGGCGCGCTTTAAATATTCGCGGTAGCTTTCTTTGGCAAACCTAATGTGAGGCAGCAAAAAGTAGCTCATACCCTGCTCTATATCCAACTCATAAGCAAACTTTACCGCCTTTTTGTGGGCCGAATTGTAGGCTATGTAATTAAACTTTTTATCAAGCGCATAAATAATACTTTGCGAACTTTCTAAAATAGCATTCAATTTGGCACTGTCTTCAATGCTAATCTGTTCCAGTTGTTTAAGCTCGGTAATATCGCGCACCAATACGCTGGCTGTGCCCCTATCCTGCGGTATTAGCCGAAGTTCAAAATACATAAAACCAACGCCCTCTATCTTTATAGGATATTCAAAGCCCCGGGTTTCTTTATAGTTATAGGTAAGCAAAATATTAATAGCCGTTTTTGATAAAAACCAAGGCGGCGATTTTTTCAGGCTTTTACGTTCGGGCAAGGTGTTGCCAATGTATTCTTCGGGCGTAAAGGAAGTATACATACCATCATCATAAATTCTAAAAACGGTATATTTTAAACCATTAATAGCCTTTTGCATGTAGCGCATTACGGTATGCAGGCGCTGTTCTAAAAACGTTTTTTTGCGAGCGGCATCCTTAAAGCGTGTGGTAGGCAGTAGTATGCGGCGCAGGTGGCGGGCGTTTAGTTCACTACGTTCAAGGTAATAATGTACGCCGCTGTGTATAAGGCGCTTTTCAATTTTCTCGTTCAGCTCATCGCAAATGGCAATAAGCGGTATGTCATTTATAATTTCGGCAACGCGTTTCAGCCAGTCTAAATTCTCGGTATTTTCAGCCGTAAGATGAATAATAATTACGTCTAAGTCGCTACGTTCCAGCGCCTCTATCAGGTCGTCAAGGCTATTTAACTTATACAGTACCGTTTTAAAACCGGTTGTTTTTATTGAGTCTTTTAAAAGCGCAAGAATTTCAGGCTCATCAACAAAAAGAGCTATGTCATACGGTGGTTCGGCTATTACTGGTTTCTTGCTCGCCATAAAATCTGGCATAAAAGTAGCAGTAGTTGTTTAATTTAAAGGGAGAATGTTGATAAAACAGCATTTGTGGGGAAAAAAAATTATGTTAGTTTTATCGCCTCCATTATTTAATCATCAACTATCAAGCGTATTATATGAGAATTAGGTTTACTGTATTATTACTAGTTGCAGTACTATCGTTTGGGCGCGTATCGGCACAAGGCCCTACCAGTGGCGGAAAAGGCGACCCTAAAAAAGCACGGCAGCTTTTTGACTTGGACAAAAACTACGGCGAGGCGTTAGTAGAATACCTTAAAATATTGGCCGAAGACCCTAACGACCCGGAGATAAACTACCGCGTGGGCCTGTGTTACCTTTTTACCAATGTGGATAAGAAAAAGGCATACAAGTACCTTGAGATAATGGCCCGCCAGCCTAAAGCGCCTAAAGATATTTACATTGAACTGGGCCGCGCCTACCATTTGGCAGGCCGCTATGACGATGCTATAAAACGCTACAACGAGTTTATTGAAGTAGCACGCCTGCGCCCCGAATAAGCAGCTAAAGTAAACCGCTACATTGACCAATGCCGCGTAGCCAAAAAGCTTATTGAAAAGCCTATTGATGTTACCTTTGAATGCCTTGGCAAAGAGGTAAACACCCCATACCC
>JANOCJ010000421.1:0-5419 GCA_031412115.1 Flavobacteriales bacterium | reverse complement strand
CTGTTGGAGGTGCTTGACCCGGAGCAAAACATCTCGTTTTACGATAACTTTATTGAGGTTGATATTGACCTGAGCAAAGAAATGTTTAATGACACTGCCAACAACCTTGCCAAAGTGCAACCCGCGCTATTAGACCGTATGGAGATTATCAACGTATCGGGCTATACCATTGAGGAAAAAATTGAAATTGCCCATACGCATTTGCTGCCCAAACTGGTTGCCGACCATGGTATTCCGAAAAGCAAAATCACCATCTCTAAAAAAATAATTGAGAAGATTGTAGAAGGCTATACCAGCGAGAGCGGCGTACGTAATCTGGAGAAGAAAATGGCGAAGGTGTTTCGCGCTGTAGCCCGCCATATTACTATGCAAGAAGCCTACAACGTAAAGGTTGACGAAGCCTTTTTGGATAAAGTTTTAGGCCCACCGATGCAGAAGGAAGTGTACCAAAATAACGATACCGCAGGCGTAGTTACCGGCCTTGCCTATACTACCGTTGGCGGCGCTATACTGTTTATTGAGGTAAGCCTGAGCCCCGGCAAAGGCAAGCTTACGCTAACCGGCAACCTTGGCGAGGTGATGAAAGAGAGCGCCGTTATTGCGCTTGAATACCTGCGCGGCCACTACAAAGAGTACGGCATAAACCCCGAGGCATTTGACAACTGGAACATACACGTACACGTACCCGAAGGCGCTACGCCTAAAGACGGCCCATCGGCGGGGGTGACGATGTTGACAGCCCTTGCTTCGGCCTTTACGCAACGCAAGGTGAAGAAACAATTGGCTATGACGGGCGAGATTACACTACGCGGAAAGGTATTGCCGGTAGGTGGTATTAAAGAGAAAATATTAGCCGCTAAACGTGCCGGTATTAAAGAGATTATTTTGTGCGAAGACAACCGCAAGGACATTGCCGAAATAACGCAAACGTATATCTCTGACCTTAAATTCCATTATGTAAAAACAATGGACGATGTGCTGCAACTGGCACTGATGAAAGATAAGGTGAAGAATGCGTTGCCGATAAATGAAAAACGAGAAATGAAAAATGATAAATAGTTGGCAGTTCGCGGTTGGCAGTTGGCTGTAACGTCATTGCGAAACGCGGAGCGTGAAGCAATCTAATTTGATAATAAAAGCCCACGAATATTTCGTGGGCTTTTTTGTTATATTTGTTTATGCTTAAACCGTTTACCATAGTTTGCCTTATTGCCCTGCTTGCGGTGGGAGTAGTTTCTTGTAAGAAGGAGTTGCAGGATAGTCAGCCTGCGCAAGTTGTCTTCACAATAAAACCCATTACAGAATATGATACTACAGATTATTATATACAGTCTACTGATACAGCATTATTACCCAATACAACTTTTTTCTGTGATGTAGATGGTGATGGTTCTAACGATTTGAAGTTTACATATGAATATTACAACGACACAAATGCCGATATATTAAATAGCTATTTTAAATTTTATGATTTAACCAATGATTCAATTATTACCCTGTCGTTAAAACAAGGCTACCATTTGGGAGATACTATAAAAGAAACGTTAAATTGGTCTAAAACAAATTATTTTATGTTAAATAGTTTGGAAACAACCTCAATAAGCGGCTATTTTTTTGATTGGAATTATGGCAGTACTACTAACTCCTATATTTGTTTTAGAAAAAGAATAGGCAATACATATAGATATGGCTGGATTAAAATTGGTTACAATCGTATTGGGCCTGTAGTAATGCAACGCTAACTGTCACCGCTAGTGAGATTTTCAGCTCTTCGTTTTGCTTTGCAAACTCGTAGTCCCCCTGCGCGGGATTGACATCACCTTTGTTGTTGCCCGCAAGTATTCGTGGGCTTTTTGTTTTAGTTGCCCCGGCCTTTAGGTCGGGGTTTATTTTTGGTAAAAAGCAAGAGGGCTTTAGCCCAAATTTAAAGCCTTGATTAAACGCCTGTGATATTATTAGATCCCGAATCAAGTTCGGGATGACAGATGCGCTGTCATTTTATTTGGTATACACCCAAAGTATCCGGGCGTAATAAATACAATTTCTTCTCGGTAATGGAAAAATCTATAGCATCGGCTACGGGCAGGTCAATGTCGTATTCTTCAAAACTGCATTGGTCGTATACGTGTAATTTACCGGCTTTCAGGTAAAAAATCTTTTTTTCCACCACCTCAAAATCCGTTACATTTTTTATCGGAATGGTTTTATAATAGGTGCCAAAAATATCAAACACAATAATGCCAATGGTAGTATCGGCCATGTATACCGAGCCTTCGCGCTCCATTAAAAAGCTTGGTTGTATGCCGGCGCTTACAAACTGGTTTATGTTTTGCACCTCAACCGATACGGTTAAATCCTGCTTATAGCGCACTAAGCGGAAGTTGTTAATGTCATAAATCCACACACCATTGTCGTAGCTGGTGCAGGCAAGGGTTGCCAGGGCCAAATCCATTTCTTCCAGCATCAACTGGCTGCCGTTTTCGGTAAGTGTATTATCTAAAAACACAATGCGCGAAAAGTCGCGGTAAAACAGCAAAATTTTCAGCGGGTTGTACACATCAATCAGCGTAATTTTGCCTAACGACTTATTTGAAAAACGATTAAACAGCTTGCCGCTGGGCGCGTATTTAAAAATCTCGTTGTCGTTCAGCACAAAAACATTCTCCAAATTGTCAACATACAGGCGGCTTCCCGTAACGGGCTGCGTACGTTCCAACAAGAATGTAACCTGCCCATGCGCCGGTTTTATAAACAAGCACAGCACAAAAGCCGTTAGTAAATGTGTTACTTTCATTTGCGTACTAATATGCAAAAAATGCACCTTTGGTTTACAAGCTACAGCATAAATTATGCAACAATATAAAACCCGTCACCTTAATGCCGATGCGTATTGCCTAGAGAACGCAATTCTGCGCATTATAGTATTGCCTGAATTAGGAGGCAAAATAGCATCGCTGCAATACAAGCCGCAGGGCTTTGAGGTATTTTCTCAGCCTGCTAAGGGCGAATATACCATGCCTAATTATGGTGATGAGTTTGCTTTATATGATACATCGGGCAGCGATGAAATGTTCCCTACCATTGATATTTGTGCCGACCCTAAGGATAAAACTATACTGTGGCCCGACCATGGCGAACTATGGGCATTGCCCTGGCAATGCGCGTTTGACAAGCGAGGTTTATTTAGCCGCGCCCAAGGCGTAGTATGGAATTATATTTTTGAGCGGCACATTGCTATTAACGATAATACGGTAACAATAAGCTACGCTATTACCAATAATGAGGATAAGCCTTTGTACGGCCTGTGGGCTTTTCATGGGTTGGTGGCTGTTGATGAGGAGACGGAAATCATCTTACCCAACGTTAGCAAATTGATAAATGTGCACGAGAGTGAATTACTTGGCACTGTGGGCGCAATGCATAATTATCCCGTAAGTAAAACTGTTTTGGGTGATGAAATATCGCTAGATAAAATAGCCTCGCGCACTGCCAATAAAAGTGAGAAGTACTACGTTAGCACACCCATGGAGAATGGGCAATGCAGCCTGCTGCTAAACCATAAGCAGCTGGAGTATCAACTACTATACAACGCCCGCAAGCTGCCTTATTTGGGGGTTTGGATAAATGAGGGCGGCTTTAAAAACGAATACAATGTAGCGCTGGAGCCCACCAACGGCTTTTACGATACCAACCTTATGGCTGCCCAAAACGGAACCTTAAAACCCATTTTGCCGGGGCGCACATTAAGCTTTACCTTACACCTAAATTTACTGCCCACGGCATGAAGAACTTTTTTTCCATACAACGTTTAGTTCGCAGCTTTGGCTATGCTATAAAAGGCATTTGGCATGTGTTTTCTACCCAAGCCAATATGCAAATACACGCGCTGGCTATTGGTGTTACAACTGTTGCGGGGCTTTACTTCCACATAAGCCGCGGCGAGTGGATTGTACAAACCATTGCTATTACTATTGTTATAGCTGCCGAATTATTTAACACCGCTATTGAACAAATGATGGACTTACTTCATCCGGAACGGGATGTAAAAGCAGGGCTGATAAAAGATATTGCTGCCGGAGCCGTAATGATTACCGCTATTGGCGCGGTAGTAGTGGCTTGGTTTATTTATGGGGGAAGGATTGTTTCTTTGCTCTAGCACACCCCCTCCCCACTGCTCCGCCTTCGGCGGATTGTGGTACTCCCCATTGGCAGGGGGAGAGATAAAAAAATATAATCACGCTCAGCGTGACAAACACATTGTTCACTATTCTTTGTTCACTGTTCATTGAACTAAGCGCTATGTTTTTGGTTTGGCAATAGCGTTTCAATGTTCCAATCTACTTTTTGCACAAAGTCGGCTTTGCGGTAAGCGCAGCTAGAAAGGATGCAAACCGTGCAGCTTTTGGGCGGCAGGCATGGGTCGGCATGAACAAAAAACTCCACATCGTGCGTCATATTTTCCTGCACCATTTCGCGCAGGTAATCAACCTCCTTGTGCGATTCATCTAATGTATCGTACCAAGGCAATGTTATATGGCAATCAACATGCAAATCGCTGCCGTATTTTTGGGTGCGCAGGTTATGTATGTCCACCCATTTTTCGCGGCGGTTATCTTTAAACAGCAGTATCAGTTCATTCAGCTTGGCATAGTCGGCCTTATCCAGCAAAGTCTTCATGCTTTCTTGCACCAACTTATAGCCGGTATATAATATATATACTGCAAACACAATGGCAGCCACGCTATCAATCCATAGCAAACCTGTTATATACACAAGCAAAATGCCTATTAAAACCCCAATGCTGGTAACGGTATCGGTAAGCAGGTGTTTACCATCAGCAACCAGTATGGTTGAGTGGTATTTTCTTCCGGCCCTTATAAGCATGCCGCCCATTATAAAGTTTACAAGCCCCGCCCCGGCAGTTATTATCAAACCTAAATCAAGCGCTGCCAGTTCAGGTGTATACATTAGCCCGGTAATACCTTTATAAATAATGTATAGCCCGGCCAAAAATATTAATCCCCCCTCGGCTCCGGCCGATATAAACTCTATTTTACCATGCCCGTAAGGATGGTCTTCGTCTTTAGGCTTGGCAGCAAAACTTACCCCAAACGTAGCAATACCACCGGCTACAATGTTTATGATAGATTCCAAGGCATCGCTTAATATAGCGTTGGAATGGGTATAATAATAAGCTATGAATTTTACTATACACAACACAATTCCCCCAACAAACACACCTCGCATTAAGCGAATTTTATATTGGGTTGGGTTCATATTCACTGCTCCTATAACGTATACAAAGATAGATTATTACAACGGGCTTAATCCTTACAATTATTATACCTAACTACTATTAAGCCAAATAAAAAAGGCACGATCCGGGTGGCTTCAGCCCAAAGGCTAAAGCCGAAAGGAA
>JANOCJ010000420.1:0-6489 GCA_031412115.1 Flavobacteriales bacterium | reverse complement strand
CAAAAAAGCTGCGCCTGCAAAAAAATCAGCTCCTAAAAAAGCTGTTAAAAAAGCTGCCCCTAAGAAAAAATAAGGGCGAGCTTCAGTTAATTCTGAACTTTAGATGTTATCCCCGCCTTACACAAGACGGGGATTTTTTTTGCTTTAATTTTTGGCTGAACCATGATTTTCTTGATTAAAAGATTTCATGATTATCTACCTAAATAAAAAACTAACCACACGCCACTAACCACTAACCACTATAACGTACCTTTGCCCTGCTTATGTCGTTAAAAATAATATACCTGGGCACGCCCGATTTTGCTGTTGCCGGACTGGATGTACTGGTAAAAAACAATTACAATATAGTTGGCGTAATTACTGCGCCCGATAAACCTGCCGGACGTGGCTTACAGTTAAACCAATCGGCAGTAAAAAAATATGCGGTTGAGCATAACCTACATGTATTGCAACCTACCAATTTAAAAGACCCTGAATTTTTAGCCGAAGTAAAAGCACTTAATGCCGACTTACAAATAGTAGTGGCCTTCCGTATGATGCCCGAAGTGCTTTGGAGCATGCCACCAATGGGCACTTTTAACCTGCACGCATCACTATTGCCACAATACCGTGGCGCAGCCCCAATTAACCATGCTATTATAAAAGGCGAAAAAGAAACAGGCGTTACCACATTCTTTTTAAAGCATCAAATTGATACTGGCGATGTGATCTTTCAACAAAAGGTAGAAATAGGCGCAGATGACACCGCAGGTATATTGCACGACAAATTAATGGCCATGGGTGCTGAGCTTGTTTTAAAAACAGTGCAGGCTATTGACACAAATAATATTAAGCCTATTCCGCAAGCGGATATTGCTGTTGAAGATATTAAGCATGCACCAAAAATATTTAGGGAGAATTGTAAGATAGATTGGAATGCCGATGCGCAAACCATACACAACCTGGTGCGTGGCCTTAGCCCCTACCCTGCCGCCTATACAACACTGCAATTGCCCGACGGAAAAACGTTAGACATTAAAGTATATCAAACCGGCCTGCAATTACTTTCGCACAGCAAACAGGTGGGCACAATAGAAACCGATAATAAATCATACCTATATATATATGTATCAGGTGGTATTGTTTCAATACTGTCATTACAGCCTGCCACTAAGCGCCGCATGGCTATTAATGAATTTTTGGCCGGAAATAAGATAGATTCTACCTACAAGTTTATATAGTAATAGGGGCATACATATATATATAGTATATACAGCCCCCGCTTTTGTTACGAAACTTTACCCCATAGGCACTAATAAGCCCTGAATATGGGCAATTCAGCCCCTCGTTATTAACAACGCCCCATTTTTATTAACAACCAGCCATTTTTTTTGTCAAAATACTTGACAATTATGAAATTGCTTTTACATTTGTTTCAAGATATTTAAATAACAAACATCTAAAATCCTCAACACTATGAACAAAGCAGAATTAATTGATGCTATCGCTGCTGAGTCGAAACTATCTAAAGCCGACTCTAAAAAAGCACTTGATGCTTTTGTAACAGCTACTACCAAAGCTCTTAAAAAAGGTGACCGTGTTGCCTTAGTAGGTTTTGGTTCTTTCTCAATTGCTAAGCGTGCTGCCCGTAAAGGCCGTAACCCACAAACTGGCAAAGAAATTAAAATCGCCGCTAAAAAAGTGGTAAAATTCAAAGCCGGCAACGAACTTTCTGACAAAGTAAAATAATTGCTACTTTGAGTAAGCACAAAGCCCTGACGGTATCCCGTTGGGGCTTTTTGTTTTTATAGCTTTTTCTTAACCTATCGGGCCGCGCTAATTTTCATACATTTGCAGCCTATATATTAGACCCATTACACAACAACTACAACTATGAATAAGCAAGATAAAATCAAAAATTTTGACCCCAGCGCGCCGGGCAATATCAACAATAATTTATTTGGATTGCCTTTTAACACTGCCGATGCAGAGGTTGTTATTATTCCCGTACCATGGGATGGAACAGCATCGTACAGCGGCGGAACAGCTAATGGGCCACAGGCAATTTTTGATGCATCAATGCAGGTTGACTTATTCTTTCCCGGTATACCCGATGCCTGGAAACTGGGTGTTGCAATGGAAGAAGTATCGGAAAAATGGCATAAAGAAAGTGTGGAAACACGCAGCCAAACCGAGAAGTATTTCGACTTTTTGGCCGATGGCGGTAACCCTGACAAAAGCAAAGGCGTTAAAGCCCTTATTGCAAAGGTTAATAAAACCGGTAAAAAGCTTAACGATTGGGTGCGCGAACGCAGCCTTAAATATTTAAAACAAGGTAAAATTGTAGGGGTAGTGGGTGGCGAGCATAGCACACCGCAAGGCTTGATGGAAGCGTTGGGAGAGCACTATGGTTCATACGGAATTTTACAGATTGATGCCCATGCCGATTTACGTGTTGCTTACGAAGGGTTTGAACATTCGCACGCATCAATAATGTATAATGCTATACAAATAAAAGCTGTTGAAAAGCTAGTACAAGTAGGCATACGCGACATTTGCCAGGAAGAAGTTGACATCATTGAAAAGAATAAAAAGAAAATAAACACCTTTTATTTTGCAGACATTGCCGAGGCTACATACAACGGCACACCATTTGCAAAAGTGTGTGATGATATAATAAAAGCATTGCCTAAAAACGTATACATATCGTTTGACATTGATGGCTTAGACCCTAAGCTTTGCCCCAACACCGGCACACCGGTAGCAGGCGGTTTTGAGTTTCAACAAATGGTGTATTTAATACGCCGCGTAGTGGAGGCTAAAAAAACAATTATAGGGTTTGACCTTAACGAAGTTGCACCGGGTAATGATGAGTGGGATGCTAATGTTGGCGCACGTATGCTGTATGTGTTAACCAACTACACAGCCCTATCGCAAGGCAAATTTAAACAGAAATAATTTTGAAGGGGAAACAGGTTTGTGGCATACTATTATTTGCGTTGCTGGTTTTAACAACCGGCGCCAAGGCCCAGCTTGTAGACTCTATCAAAACATCGCTTACCAAAAAACCTAAAATAAGTTTTAGGTACGATTCGCACGGCTCATTTATAACCAACACTCCTGCCCATATGACGGCCTTAGGCTTGGGCGTACGCTTAGGCAACTATGTTAGGATGGGCTGGGCAATTAACTGGCTTAATACCCCCATATACCGCAAAAAAATTATTGCAACAGGGCCTGAAAGTTCAGACACTGTAAATGCCAAATTAAACTACGGTTTGTTCTCGCTGTATGCAAATGTTGTGGTTGGGCGCATTAATAAGTGGGAATTTACTGTGCCGTTTGAGTTGGGTTTTGGTTCATCATCGTATTCCTATACCGATAAAAATAACAAAACACAGGAGTTTGCCAAAGGTGGTATTGTTACCATTGAGCCTATGTTTATGACCGAGTATAAAGTATTTAAATGGCTGGGCGTTGGCGCCGGTTTAGGCTTACGTTTAGTGCCGGTAAACAATAGGGCGATGAAAGAAAATTTCAACTCGCTTTTGTGGGATGCCAATGTGAGTGTTTATTTTGGCGAAATTTACAAAGGAATTAAGCGCTCAATAAAAAAACGAAAAGAAGAAAAAAAAGACGGTAAGTGAAAAAACGTATAGCCATATTTGCCAGCGGCGGCGGTAGCAACGCCAAAAAAATTGCCGAATATTTCGTAGGCCATGCAACGGTTGAGGTGGTACTAATTGTATCGAACAAAGCCGATGCCGGTGTATTGAATATTGCGCACGACATGGGTATTGAAACCTACATTATTCCATCAAAAAAAGACTATGTAGAGACCGAAGATTTGCTGCGTGAACTTTACATATACCAAATAGATTTTATTGTGTTGGCCGGTTTTTTATGGCTGATTCCACCCTACTTAACAGCAGAATTTGATAAGCGTATAATTAACATACACCCCGCACTATTACCCAAATACGGCGGCAAGGGTATGCATGGTATGCATGTACACCAAGCAGTTGTTGCAGCCGGCGAAAAAGAGAGCGGCATAACCATACATTACGTAGATAATGTATACGATAACGGCGAACATATTTTGCAAGCCAAAGTAATTGTTGAGCCCGGCGATACTGCAGAAATAGTGCAAAAAAAAGTACTGGCTTTAGAGCATGAATATTTTCCGAAAGTGATAGAGCAGGTGCTTAGCGAACAATAGCAACAACACTATGCAAGGGTAATAAATACCCATGCCTGTATTTTATTTAATATCTTAGCCACATGTTACGTTCAATGACCGGCTACGGAAAGGCCACAACAGAATTCCAAAAAAAACAAATTACAATAGAACTGCGCTCAGTAAACAGCAAGCAGCTCGACTTAAACACACGCCTACCGGGCATTTACCGCGAACGTGATTTAGAAATACGTCAACTAATAAACCAGCGCGCCGAACGTGGCAAAATGGACTTTTCTATTTCGTTAGATAACCAGTCGGACGAAAAAAGCATAAGTCTAAACCGCAGCATTGTAAAATCGTACTACGAAGAATTAAAATTTATTGCCGAAGAAACCGGCCAACACCATATTGATTTTGTTAGCACCATTGCACGCCTGCCCGAGATATGGAACAACACCCGCCCCGAACTTAGCGAAGGCGAATGGTTGGCTATAAAAGCCGGTATTGATAAGGCATTAGATGCCTTTGATGAGTTTAGGTCAGCTGAAGGAAAATCGTTAGAAAAGGATTTAACCCATCGTATTGAAACCATACAAAAACTGTTGGTTGAAGTAACGCCGTTTGAAAAACGCCGCGCCGAACTGCTGAAACAAAAGCTGGAAAGCAAAATTAAAGAAGCCGTAAGTGCTGAGAATATAGACAACAACCGCTTGGAGCAGGAGTTGATTTATTACATAGAAAAACTAGACATTACCGAAGAAAAAGTACGCCTTACTACCCACTTAAAATATTTTATAGATACCATGAACGAGCCTGCAAATAATGGCCGTAAACTGGCGTTTATATCGCAGGAAATTGGGCGTGAGATTAACACCATAGGCAGCAAAGCCAACGATGCCGACATGCAAAAAGTAGTGGTGTTGATGAAGGACGAACTAGAGAAAATAAAAGAGCAAATGCTAAATGTTCTGTAATACAAAATGGAAAGTAACCCACAAAATAAACTGGTAATTGTAGCGGCGCCATCGGGTGCAGGCAAAACCACTATTGTGCACCATTTGCTTTCTATTATTCCTGAGCTGGAATTTTCTGTATCGGCCACCACGCGTGAGCAGCGCACCAATGAGCGCCACGGGGTAGACTACTATTACATTACCGAAGAAGAGTTTAAAAAACGCGTGGATAACGATGAATTTTTAGAGTGGGAAGAAGTGTATGGCCACCGTTTTTATGGTACACTTAAATCAGAGTTAACACGCATTTGGGCCAAAGGGCACCACGTTATTTTTGATATTGATGTAGAGGGCGGGTTGAAATTAAAAAAGCTATATCCTGATAATTCGCTGGCGGTATTTATTATGCCACCATCGGTTGAGGCCTTGGAAAAACGACTCCGCAGCCGCGGTACCGAAAGCGAGGAAACATTACAAATGCGCGTATCTAAAGCAGAACACGAAATGAGTTACTCTGACCGTTTTGATGTTACTATTGTAAATGTTGACCTAGAACACAGCCTGCCCGAAGCAGAGCATATTGTAAGGACGTTTCTTAGCTTGTAGCTTTTAGCTGATAGCTTACAGAAAAAATTCCAGAAAAAACCTACAAGCTATAAGCTACCAGCTATGCACCTACTTAGGCGCTTTAATAGCCAAATAAACAGCCAACACAGCAAATATTATATTGGGCAGCCAGGCAGCTAACGCCGGGTGCAACGACCCATTAATAGCAAATGTGGACGATACCTGCATAAACAGAATGTAAGCAAAGCTTATAACAAAGCCAATGGCAATGTTTACCCCTATACCACCCCGCACCTTTCGGCTGGAGAGTGCAGCCCCTATCAGTGTTAGAATAAAAGCCGCAAAAGGCATAGAGGTTCGCTGGTATTTTTCTACCAAATAGTATTCAATATCGCCCGCGCCACGGGCTTGCTCCTTCTCTATAAAATCATTTAATTCGCCATAATTAAGCGTTTGCACGTTGGTTGTGCGCCGCTCAAATTCAGACGGATGCAGGTTGATGGTAGTATCCAATACAAAACCTGTTTTAATGTATTCGTTCATCTCGCCAAAGCGGTGGATGCGGTAATTTTTCAACGTCCATTTATTTTTCAAACTATCCCATTGGCAGGTTTCGGCTGATAGTTTTGAAATTAATTT
This sequence comes from Flavobacteriales bacterium, assembly GCA_031412115.1. Classification (GTDB taxonomy): domain Bacteria; phylum Bacteroidota; class Bacteroidia; order CAMBQF01; family CAMBQF01; genus CAMBQF01. The sequence continues at coordinate 171 of JANOCJ010000420.1, read as the reverse complement.
ATTGTCTACAATAACCTCTAGCGTAAAACGGTAGCCACGGTTTTCATTGGAATTATATGTTTGAAAATAAGCAAACTGCCCGGGCGATAATTGCCTATGTATGTTGTTATCAGAATAGCCGCTGCGACTATAAATAAAGGTGTTTTCAAACTCAAGCCTGTTGCGGTTGGC
>JANOCJ010000419.1:0-5238 GCA_031412115.1 Flavobacteriales bacterium | reverse complement strand
GATGGCATTGTGGTGATTGACGAGGCCTATATCAATTATTCAAAACAGCCTTCTTTTATCAATTTGCTAACTAAATACTCAAACGTTGTTATCCTGCAAACATTCTCAAAAGCATGGGGATTAGCGGCTTTGCGTGTAGGTATGGCATTTGCCGGCGGGCCAATTATAAGTTACATGAATAAGGTAAAACCGCCGTATAATGTTAACCAAGCCAGCCAACAACAAGCTATACAGGCGTTGGACAATATTGAGTGGGTTAATAACCTGATTAAAGAAACCGTTAGCGAGCGAAACCGCTTGATTGAAGCCATAAAGCCATTGACAATAGTAAATAAAATTTACCCCAGCGATGCCAATTTTATCCTGGTAAAAGTGGTAGATGCCAGAGGCATTTACGATTATTTGGCCGCAAAAGGCATCGTGGTGCGAGACCGTAGCAAGGTTGAATTGTGCGAAGGATGTTTGCGTATAACCATTGGTACGCCCGAAGAAAATGATGTAGTTATTTATGCATTAACAAATTATTAATGATGGAAAAAATTCTTTTCATAGACCGTAGTACGCTAATTAACCAAGCGCAAAACCAGCAAATAGAAGGCTTAGCAGATTTACAATTTATACCGGGTGTAATTAAAAACACTTCGCTATTAGCCGAAAATACCGGATACACTTTTGTGCTAATTACCAGTCAGCAAGGGCTAGAGAGCAAGGGGCTGTTTGAAACACAGTTTTTACCCGTGCACGATTTTATTGTTAAAACATTTGAAAACGAAGGCGTAGAATTTCGCTCTGACCATATTGAATTTACTTATCCCGGTGAGGATTGGGCTACACTTCCGCGCTATGTGGATATGTTTGCGGAGTACCTAAATGATAAATATGATATCGCTAATTCATACGTTATTTGCAACAATGCTATTAACATAAAACTAGCTAAAGATATGGGCTGCAAGGCTATTTTGGTTGGAGTTACTGATACTGCTGAAATAGATAAAGCAGAAGAATTGCATGCCTATATTGGCTATTCAACAAAGGATTGGAAAGAGGCGTATACCTTTCTGCGCAAGGAAAACCGCACAGCAACTGTTACCCGTAAAACAAATGAAACAGATATTACTATAACAGTTGATTTAGATGGAACAGGCAAAGCTAATATTGCAACCGGCTTGCATTTCTTCGACCATATGTTAGACCAGATTGCGCGACATTCAGGTGTTGATTTAACAATATCTGCCAAAGGTGATTTGCATATTGACGAACACCATACTATAGAAGATACTGCTATCACTTTAGGCGAGGTATTTTTAAAAGCATTAGGTGATAAAAAAGGCATTGAGCGCTACGGCTTTTGCTTGCCTATGGATGATGCGCTAGCCCAAGTAGCGATTGACTTTGGCGGCCGTAACTGGATAGAATGGGAAGCTGAATTTAAGCGCGAAAAAGTGGGTGATGTGCCTACTGAAATGTTCTTCCATTTCTTTAAATCGTTTAGCGATGCGGCCAAGTGTAACCTAAATATTAAAGCCGAAGGCGACAATGAACACCATAAAATTGAGGCCATATTTAAGGCATTTGCCAAGGCTATAAAAATGGCGGTAAAAAAAGATTATAATAGCAACGTATTGCCCAGCACCAAAGGAACTTTGTAGATGAAAGTAGTAATTATAAATTACGGTGCAGGCAACACCCAATCGGTGCGGTATGCGTTTGAACGGCTGGGAATAACACCAATTTTAAGCGATGATATTGCCGAAATTTTAATGGCCGACAAAGTAATTTTTCCGGGAGTTGGGCACGCCAAAGCAGCAATGGAAGTATTGCAGGAAAAACAACTGGACTTATTAATCCCCACACTTAAACAGCCTGTATTGGGCATTTGCCTTGGCATGCAGTTGATGTGCAATTTTAGCGAGGAAGGCAACACTAAATGCCTGGGCATATTTAATGAGGACGTAAAACTATTCGAACCTAAATTAAAAGTGCCGCATATTGGCTGGAATACTGCCGAAAACAATTGGTACTATTTTGTGCATAGTTATTATGTTCCGGTTAATGAATACACTACTGAAACGTGTAATTATATAACCGATTTTTCCGCAGCTATGCAGAAGGGAAATTTTTATGCAGTGCAGTACCACCCGGAGAAGAGCGGCAAAGGTGGTGAAGAATTACTAAATAAATTTATAGCAATTTAAATGAAGATAATTCCGGCAATAGATATAATAGACGGTAAATGCGTGCGCCTTACCCAAGGCGATTATACACAGAAAAAAACGTATAATGAAAACCCGTTGGAGGTCGCCAAACAATTTGAAGGTGCCGGTATTACACACTTGCACTTAGTTGACTTAGACGGCGCGAAAGGCGGGCAGATAATCAACCAAAAAGTATTAGAAACCATCACCCAAAACACTACTTTAAAAGTAGATTTTGGAGGTGGAATAAAATCGGACACTGATATTGAACTGGCTTTTAGCTGCGGCGCAAACCAAATAACGGCGGGTAGTATAGCGGTTAAAAACAGTGAGAAAGTTACAGGGTGGATTAAAAAATACGGTGCCGAAAAAATTATTTTAGGGGCAGATGTAAAGGATGAAACCATTGCCATTAACGGTTGGCAGGAGAGTGGAAACATCAACCTATATAACTATTTAGAAGATTATATTGCCAAAGGTATTGAGTACGTAATATGCACTGACATTGCCAAAGACGGTATGCTGCTTGGCCCGGCGGTTATGTTGTACGAAGAAATTTTGCGCCGCTACCCTACCCTTAAATTAATTGCCAGCGGCGGCGTTGCTAAATTTGAAGATTTACAAATGCTAAGTGATGCAGGCTTGTACGGCGCTATTGTGGGCAAGGCATTTTACGAAGGAAGAATATCGTTAGACGAACTAAAACACTTTGCCTGATGCTAGCCAAACGAATTATCCCCTGCCTAGATATCAAAGACGGGCGCGTTGTAAAGGGCGTAAATTTTGAAAACCTGCGCGATAGTGGAAACCCGGTAGAACTGGCTAAACTATACGCCGAACAAGGTGCTGATGAGTTGGTTTTTTTAGACATTACCGCTACGCATGAACGCCGTAAAACATTGGCTGCCTTGGTTGAAGAAATAGCCCGAGAGATTAATATTCCGTTTACCGTTGGGGGAGGAATTTCATCGGTGGACGATGTGCATGTATTGCTGCAAAGCGGCGCCGATAAAGTGTCGGTAAACTCAGCCGCAGTGCGTAACCCTCAACTGATACAAGATATTGCCGATAAATTTGGCAGCCAGTGTTTGGTATTGGCTATTGATGCTAAAGAAGCCGATGGCGAATGGCTGGTTTATCTCAATGGCGGACGTTTGCAAACCGAGTTAAATTTATTTGATTGGGCCAAACGGGCCGAAAACATGGGGGCAGGCGAAATCCTTTTCACATCCATGAACAACGATGGCACCAAAAATGGCTTTGCCAATGAGGCGCTGAATAAGCTTTCTACCCTAATTAATATTCCGGTAATTGCCTCGGGTGGAGCAGGCACAATGGAACATTTTGTAGATACCTTTACACTTGGAAATGCCGATGCAGCATTGGCTGCCAGTATCTTCCATTTTAAAGAAATTTCAATTCCTGAATTAAAAAATTACCTACACCAAAACAACATACCCATACGGCTATGAACATAGATTTTGAAAAAAGTGGCGGATTAATCCCTGCTATTATACAAGACGCAACAACCGGAAAGGTTTTGATGCTGGGCTATATGAACGCCGAAGCCTTTGCAAAAACCGAGGCTGAAAAACGCGTTACATTTTTTAGCCGTACCAAAAATAGGTTATGGACTAAAGGCGAAGAAAGTGGTAATTTTTTAGATGTGGTATCTATACAAAATGACTGCGATAACGATACACTTTTAATAAAAGCAAACCCCGTTGGCCCTGTTTGCCATACCGGTACCGACACCTGCTGGGGTGAAGAAAACAAAGCCATTGGTTACCCATTTTTACAGGGATTAACAGAAGTTATTAAGCAACGTAAAACAGCCAGTGCCGACACCTCCTACACGGCCCAACTATTTGCCAAAGGCATAAATAAAATAGCCCAAAAAGTAGGCGAAGAGGCGGTTGAAATTGTGATAGAAGCCAAAGATAATAATGATGAATTATTTCTAGGCGAAGCCGCCGATTTGCTGTTTCATTACATGATTTTGTTGGAAGCCAAAGGCTTTACCCTTACTAACGTGGAAGCTGTTTTAAAAAGCAGGCAGAAAAAATAATTGCACTTGTTTATTGTAGCGTTTTAATTAGGGCTAAAAAACCCGCAGTTATACATCGCAAAGGGGGTATTTGATAAAAAAAATCGATTTAGCATAAAAATTGTCCCTCAAATGATATATTTGCAGTACAGTTATAAAACCGCATGGTAAAAACTACTACTCAAATACTTCTGCACCCCACTAGTATCAAGTGTTTGCACAAAGCACTTGCTGGCAATTGTTTTACCCAAGCTAAATTGAACTAAATGAACCCGCTAAAAAAGCATTTGTTATTGTTTTGCGCCGCTTTTTTAGCATGCCTATCGGCCAATGCCCAATTACCTAACGATATATGTACAGGTGCACAAAACCTTGGCTCATTAGGGGTTCCGGCGGCTTGCCCCAGTGGTTTAGGTGCCCCATCGGTATTTAACTTAACTAATGTTGGCGCTCAGGAAGAAAGCACATGGTCTACAATCAGCTCGTGCGACCCTAACGGCACATCATCTATTACCCCCACAACCGACGTTTGGTATTACTTTGTAAACAATGGTTTATCGCTAAATATTGATATTAACGGCCTACAAAACCCATCGGTTATTTTGTATAACGATGCTTGCAACACCATTCGCGATTGTGCTGTTGGCAGCGGCGGGGCGTTAAACTTTACCGTTAACCAAATGAACGTTGGGCAAACCTATTATTTGCAGGTAAATGGTGGCGATGCCTTTGACCAAGGGGCTTTTACCCTTACCATGCAAAACAGCAATGGCTGCGACGAATGTCTTATATCATCAAACCTTACGGTAAACCCGGCATCAGTTAACGGAACTTACCAAGCTGGCACTACAGTTACCTTTTGCTACACTATTATCCAATGGACAATGGTAAACACCAACTGGCTACACGGCGTTGTGCCTACAATTGGATAGGCATTTAGAGGTTGGGCCGGAGGTAGGTTTTAAGCAGGTAAAAGCCTTAACATGGATGCTGCGC
>JANOCJ010000418.1:0-2943 GCA_031412115.1 Flavobacteriales bacterium | reverse complement strand
CGCGAAGCCTGTACACGCTTGCTTTGCTAACGGGCAACACAGAGTACCGCACTACCGCTTTGCAGATGCTACGCAACACCGCAGGCAGCATGGCGGGCTACGGCAGCGGCTGCTCTAACTGGGCCATGCTGGCGCTTCAATTAGTTAAACCCTTTTACGAAGTGGTGATTACCGGCGAAAATGCCATTGAAAAATACACCGAGCTAAATCAAAATTACCTTCCCCAAACCCTTATTGCCACTGCTGTTTCGGGAGAGGAATTAGATGTGTTTCAACACCGCCAGCAAGTGGGTAAAACCCTTATTTACATTTGCCAAAATAATAGCTGCCAGGCACCGGTAAGTGAGGTAGGGGAGGTGGTTAAGGTGGTAAATGGTTAAATTTTTTATCTCTCCCTTCAACACAAAAAAACGCAGCCCTTTGCAGAACTGCGTTTGTGTATTTTTACTCTAGGCCCTGGGCTCTCCTCTATCGGCTAATTAGGAACCGTAACCCCTTCGCTACCTATAACAAGGTAAATAGGGTGGGTAAGTTTTAGGGCGGTGTTTACGTCGCTGTTTTTAGCGGGGACAACCTTTACCAATACTTTGCTGCCGCTGCTAAAGGTGCATATGTAATCAACGGTATAGTCGTACATTTTGGCGCGGTTGGTAGTAAGGGCGCTTGCGGTGCTAATGCCCGCCGGCCACGATGCTTGCTTAACGTATTTCTTAACCTCGGCAATGGTTGTGTTGCCTACAACATCTTGTATCTCGCTAATGTCGGTAGTGGTAAGCACGTAGGTGGCGTTTAGTTTGCCAAAATCGGTTACATACGCTTTTTTGTAGGGTTCAAAAGCAGGGTCGGCGGTGGTGCTTGCAGTGCCACCGGTGCTTGTAGTGCTGCCGCCTTGTGCTTTGGTTTGCATAGCGCCTTTGGTAACGTGGTCTTTACCTACTACAAAATAAATATCGTGGGTAAGGGCCATATTGCCCGTCATTTGTGCATTTTTAGCTTTTGGGGCTTTTATAAGGGTGTAGCTATCAAAGGTGCAAACGTATTCGGTAACGTAGCTGTACATTTTGCTGCGGTTTTCATCGCGCATTTCAAGGGTGGCTAAGCCATCAGGCCAGCCAGCTTCGTTAGACCATGATAGTACGTTTGATAGTTGGGTTGAGCCAACGGTTTTGCTTATTATATCCTCAAAATCAACCGTAATGTTGGGGGTAGAATATATCTCGGCATAATCAGTAACTACGGCTTTAAACACTGTGCCCGGAGGGAACTTAACAGCTTCTTCGCCAATTATAAAGTAAATATCGGCCGTAAGGGCCATGTTGCCCGTTATGTTTTTGTTTTTGGCTTTGCTGGCTTTTAAAAGCACTTTGCCGCTAAAGCTGCACACATAATCAACCTTGTAGTTGTACATTTTTGGGCGGTTCAAATTGCGTTGCTCTAGCGTAGCAAGGCCTTCGGGCCACATATCTTCGGCTGCGTAAGCAAATACGTTGGGCAGTTCGGTTTCGCCAACGGCAGCTTTAATAGCTTCGCGGTCGGGTGTTGAAAATTCGTAGGTAGAGTATAGCTGCTCATAATCGGTAACGGTAACAGCCGTAACGGGGCCGCTTGTTGTTCCGCTTGTTGTTCCGCTTGTAGTGCCTGTAGTACCAATGCGCGATGATGTAGGTTGTACGGTAACACCCTCGTCGCCAATAATAAAGTATAAGGCCGACGTTGGTTTTAAAGCCGTTATCATACCGGCATTTTCTTTTACGGGTATGCGCAAAACGTATTTAACGCCGTAGGTACTGCTAAACTTACATTCATAAAAGGCTGTGTATTTTTTTATGCTTTCTTCGTTGTCAAAAAAGTTATCTAACCCCAATAAGCCTGATGGCCAATTTTGGTCTTCGCGAAAGTTGGCCTTTATTTTTAAAAACGTTTCGTTGCCCGCGGCATTAACAATAGCCAACGAGTCGTCGTAGGTAAAAATGTAAGTAGTATACATTTTACCGGGGTCGGTAATAACGGCTTTGTCGCCGCGGGTTTGTGCAGTAGCAACCAACGTTGCTAAAAGTACGCAGAGTGCTAAAAATAGCTTTTTCATGTGTGGTATGTGGTTTGTTATAAATATAACCGGCAATAGTACCGGTACTAAAAAATGTTATTGTTTGGTTTTGGTAACATAGTCTTTACCTACCACAAAATAAATATCGTGCGTTAGGGTTAAATCGGTTTGCATGTGGTTGTTTTTGGCCTTAGGTACTTTTATAAGGGTATAGGTATCGTAAGTGCAAACATATTCGGTAACGTAGTAGTACATGCGGCTGCGGTTTTCGTTACGAAGGTCAAGGGTTGTTAAGCCCGATGGCCAATAATCTTCAGTAGCCCATAAAAGTATGTTTGATATGTTGGAAAGGCCGGTAGCGCTGCGTATAGCATCTTCAAAACCCGATGATATGGTTGGGGTTGAATACAGTTCATTATAATCGCTAACGGTAGCTTTGTATACACCACTGTTTGATGGGCTTTGGGTAATGCTATTAGTAGCTGCGCTGCTGCTGCTCCCACTTTTAGTAACTACGCTTGATAGCATAACAAAATACAAATCGTGGCTGCCCATCATGCTACTCTCCATGTGGCTATTTTTGCTTTTGGCTGCCCTTACAATTGTTTTACTTCCAATTTCGCATATATAATCCAGCGTATAGTCGTACATTTTATAGCGGTTGTTTTGGCGCTGGTCGTAGGTATTAAGGTCGGTAGGCCATCCGGTTTCAGTGCCATAGCTCAAAATATCGTTAAGCACTTTTTGTCCTGCTATGTTCCTTATTTCGGTTTGCTCGCTGCTGCTGGGGGTGTAGGTAGGGTATACCTCGCCAAAGTTGGTAACAATGGCTGTTTTAAATACGCCGCCCGATGAGCCGGTAGATGATGAGGTGCCGGATGATGATGATGATGATG
>JANOCJ010000417.1:0-3850 GCA_031412115.1 Flavobacteriales bacterium | reverse complement strand
CCCCTACCCTACTTTATTGCCGAGGGCATGACAGGCTATGCCTACGTAAGTTTTGGCCGCAACCAATGGCGTACCGGCGATATCGTTAGGCTTACAGCGGGCAACATTACGGTATTACCATCCTTTGGCGAAGGCTATATTTTGCTTACCGCATCGCAATGCACCTACACGCATGAAGAAGGAGAACTACCCGAAATGCCTTTGCACTTTGACTTTGATAAGGTATATGAGCTAAATGCCACCAATAAAAAGATGGGCTATTTTATTGCCAACGATAAAATGGTGGCCTATACTTTTAAGGGCGATTGGGTAACGCTGAAAGACCTTAACCTGCAAAACCTGCGCGTTGACATTAACCAAAAGCAGTTGATGCTAAGCATGGCAGCGCCTTTGCAAATGCCTTGTAGCGAGTGCGCCAAACCTATAACACTATACAGCCATGCGCAGGCAAACTTTGCTGTATGCCCAAGTTGCAATAGTTACCTACAGGTTAAGCCATACGGTTTTAAAAAGGAAGATTTGCTAACGCCCAATGCTGAATACAAATCGGCATTTGAAATTGGCAGCACAGGGGTTATTGATGGCGTTGAATATACGGTGTTAGGCTATACTCTAAAATTTTCGGCTACAGACCATGTCCATTGGCAGGAGTATTATTTATTCAGCCCCGTTACTGATTTTATTTTTCTATCGGTATACAACGGCAACTGGATAAAATTTACTGTTGAACACGATTTTGATTTGATGAAGAAGGCCCATAGCTCGCTTACTTACCGTGGGTTAGGTTATAGCCTATTCAGTATTTACACATCAAAAGTAGTTGATGCACAAGGCGAGTTTTTTCATGATGTATTTAAGTACAAAAAAATACGCACGCAAGAGTATATCAACGCGCCCGAAATGGTATCTATAGAGATGGTAAATGATAGCTACCGCTGGTTTAAGGGGTTGCACCTGCCGCGTACTAAATTAAAAAACAGCTATGCTAATGCAGTATTGCCCACCAAGGTTGGTATGGGCGTTACTGAACCATCTGATGTTATTTTTGGGGGCTATGCTATGAAGGTGCTTATTGTTACCGGGCTATTATTGGTTGCAATACAATTTATACTTAGCCAAAATGCAGACCAACAAGAAGTCTTCCGCGATTCGTATGTATGTACCGATAGTACCAACGGCAAACCCATAGTTACCCCTTCATTCGATTTAAATGGAAGTGTAAAGGATGTTGAGTACCACCTATCGGCCGATATTGCCAATAGCTGGTTTGAAACCGCTGCCGTATTGGTAAATGATGCTACCGACGAAAGCTATGAATTTTCAAAAGGTGTAGAATTTTATTCGGGTTATACCGATGGGGAATATTGGTCGGAAGGCTCGCCTAAAGACGATTGGATTATACCATCAGTAAAAGGCGGGCGCTACCATTTAATAATTATGCCTTATAACGAACCCGGTCATAATGTGCCTTTTACTGTAAGTGTTATAAGAGATGCACCCATATACCGCAATTTTTATTGGGCCATATTTATACTATTACTATTGCCCGTGGTAGCTTTAATATTTGCAGCCCACCGCAACCAGGTACGCTGGGGCAACAGCAGTTTTAACCCTTATGACGACGACGAATAGCCATGAATATTAAAGATTTTTTTAAAGAAAATATTGTGCTAAAAGTATACGCCATTGCATGCGCAGGGCTATTGTCGTTTTTTGTATACAGCGCATACACCGGCTACAAATGGTTTGCCCCGCAAGAAAGCAAATACGCACCCGGCGGGCCAAGCGGAATGAACCATAAATAATAACCAAATAAAACACCTCCATATGGAATCAATGATAAGCATGCACGGACTGGTAAGCTCAATAGTTTACTCTCTTTTGGGTATTATAATACTTGTGCTTAGCTTTTACATAGTAGAGAAAATAACACCGCACAACCTTTACAAAAAAATTGTAGATGAAAACAACGTAGCCATTGCTATTATAGGCGCAGGCTTTATGCTGGCTATAGCTGTTATTATCAGTTCAGCTATACGCGGCTAGTATGCAATTTGTATTACTGGTTTCCATTTTTGTAGTAGCTACCTGCGGGTTGGTGTATGAGTTGGTGGCAGGCACGCTGGCCAGTTATTTGCTTGGCGATTCGGTAACCCAGTTTTCTACCATCATTGGGGTATACCTGTTTTCTATGGGCATAGGCTCGTGGCTGTCTCGCTACTTTAACAAAAATTTATTGGGTTGGTTTGTGCAGGTCGAAATTTTAGTTGGCCTAATAGGCGGTTTTAGTTCGGCCCTGTTGTTTTTATTATTTGAGCATGTAGAGAGTTTTCGCATAGTGCTGTATATGCTTATTGGCCTTACCGGTATTATGGTTGGCATGGAAATTCCACTGCTTATGCGCATCTTAAAAGATGAACTTAAGTTTAGCGATTTGGTATCAAAAGTTTTTACGTTTGATTATATCGGTGCGCTATTGGCTTCGGTCATATTCCCCTTGCTATTAGTGCCAAAACTGGGTTTGGTGCGCACCTCATTTTTATTCGGTTTGCTAAATACCGGCGTAGCCTTTTGGGTATGTTTTTATTTTGGCAAGCGTTTGCCCTGGGGCAACTATTTAAAATCGGCCTGTGTGGTATGTATAGTGTTGCTTACCGGCGGCTTTGTAATGGCCGATGATATTATGGCCATGGCCGAAGAGCAAACCTATCCCGACAAAGTTGTCTTCTCCAAATCATCGCCCTACCAGCGCATTGTGCTAACCCGCAACCGCAACAATATTAAGCTTTACCTAAATGGCAATTTGCAGTTCAGTTCCACTGATGAATACCGCTACCACGAGTCGTTGGTGCACCCCGCTATGCAAAGCGTGGATAACCCACACAACGTACTATTGCTGGGCGGCGGCGATGGCCTTGCCGTGCGCGAGGTATTGAAATACCCATCGGTACAAAATATTACGTTGGTTGATTTGGATGGCGAGGTAACCAAAATGTTCAGCAGTATGCCTATGCTAACGGCATTGAACGACAGCTCGCTGTTATCGCCCAAAGTAAAAGTGCTTAACCTTGATGCTTTTGAGTGGCTTAAAAACAACACCGTACAATACGATTGCATTATTATTGATTTTCCTGACCCTACCAACTACTCGGTAGGCAAACTCTACACTACATCGTTTTACAATTTGCTGCACAAAACCTTGTCGGCAAAAGGCGTGGCTGTAGTGCAATGCACATCGCCGCTTGCGGCACCCAAAACCTTTTGGTGCATAAATAATACCATACTTAGCTGCAATTTTAAAACGGCCCCTTACCATGCATACGTACCATCGTTTGGCGAGTGGGGCTATATTATTATCAACCGCCAGGGCTATACCATACCCACCATTAAGGGCAAATACAAATACCTAACGGCCGATGTGTTGCCGCCTATGTTTAGCTTTCCGCCCGATATGGATAAGCGACCGGCCGAAATAAACCGGTTGAACAATCAAATATTGGTGCAATATTTTGATGACGAGTGGGGAAGCTATGGGCAATAAATTTTCGCGCAAAAAATTTATACAAACTGCCCTTACCGTGGGCGGTGGCTTAGCGTTGGGGCTGGGCGCTGCGGGCTGTAACAATTCAAATACTAAACGGATTATTCCCGGAAAAATAATGGGGGCAAATTCCAAAACCGGCCATAAGCTGCGCGAAGGAAAATTTGCCAACCCCACCATTTTTGAAGAGATAGATATTGTAATTGTAGGCGGCGGCATATCGGGGCTCTCAGCCGCACGTTACCTGCAAAGCCAAGGCGTTACCAATTTTATTTTGTTAGATTTGGAAGACACCGCCGGGGGCAATTC
>JANOCJ010000416.1:0-6330 GCA_031412115.1 Flavobacteriales bacterium | reverse complement strand
CCCACCGCCAAAAAACGAAAGAAATGCCAAGATCAGTCAATGCAGTAGCCAGCAGGGCTAAACGCAAAAAAATGCTAAAGCTTACCAAGGGTAACTACGGCTCGCGCAGCAATGTGTGGACAGTAGCTAAGAACACCCTTGAGAAAGGTTTAGGTTACGCTTACCGTGACCGTCGTACCAAAAAACGTAACTTCCGCGCTTTGTGGATTCAACGTATTAATGCAGGTGTACGCCAGTACGGAATGTCTTACTCACAATTCATTGGTAAAATAGCCGATGCTAAAATCGACCTTAACCGTAAGGTATTGGCCGACTTAGCTATGAATCACCCTGAGGCATTTAAAGCCCTTGTAGACAAAGTAAAATAGATTACAAACCACAGGTTCAACTTATTTGAGAAGCCCCGCCCACAAGCGGGGTTTTTCTTTTTTTGTACTATTGGGCGTTACCGCCTTTGGGCGGTCGGGCTATGCGGTCGCAGGAGCTCCCTCCTATCCCTAACGCTTGCTTACGCGGGTCTTATTCTACCACCAATTTCCTGTAGGTATTCCCTGTCTCTGTTTGCAGTGCTACCATATACAAACCACTTGCAAAGCTGCTTACATCAATAGTTTTGCTATAGGTTGAATTAAAGTTTACTGCCTCAGCATACACAACCTGCCCTATACTGTTTACTATTCGTAGTTTGCCAATAATGCGTTTGTCAGCTTGCAATTTTAATGTTACTGAACCATTAGTCGGGTTGGGGTATAGATTGAATGTGGAGAGAGAGTTATTTTCGCTCACGGAACTAAAAATTATTGGTAAAGTTATAGTCATAGTATCAGCGCCGCAACCATTATAAGCTATCAACGTGATATCATAAACCCCCTCTGTATAAAAAGTATGATATGCAATGGTTGCAGTGTCGGTTATATTGTCGGGTAACAGCCACAATACACTATCTGCCCCTGTTGAGTTGCTCGTAAATGAGTATTGGTGGTTATCTATTTGGTTATAGGTAAAGTTGGCAGCGGGTAATGTTGTATTTGTGGCTATTATAGTTGCATTCAAATGATAAACTGAACCTACAGTATCTTTAATATATATCGTATAATTATCTGTTGTTAACCCTGTAAACGTACTGTTAGGTTGATAATTAATACCGTCTAAGCTATACAAATATGGGGGCCAGCCATCAGACGCGTAGATTGTAATAGATGCGGCAGAGTCATTAATACAATCATTATTACTTTGACTAGTAATTTGTCCATTAAGTGGGCTTGGTAAAGTAAATATGCGTATCCTGTCTTGGTCAGATATATATACCTTTCCCTTGAATAATTCCATACAATGAGGTTTCATTGCAGCAGCTAATAGGGGTATCCCATCTCCATTATATCCGTAAATACCATTGCCTGCTATTTGAGCAACATTATTGTTTGCTGCATCAATTCTCTTAATACAATAACACCCAAGATCGCCGGTATAAACATTGCTGTAATTATCAACACATAATGAATAGGCCAAAAAAAAGTTAGAGGCTATTGTTGAAATAATTCCTGTATTTACATCTATTTTTCTTATATACTGCCCAAGTGCTTCATTAATATAAATATTCCCCAAAGTATCTACTTTAATATCGCTGGGGTTTAAAACTCCTGCATTAACGGCTAATCCGCCATCTCCATTATGAGCGTTAACTCCTGTACCTGCAATGGTTGAAACAATACCGGTAGTAAGATTTATTTTTCTTACACGGTTTCCTCCATCACAAACTAATAAATTATTATTCCGGTCAACAGCCATATCATTCATGACGCTGAAGGTAGCCAATGAAGCAGGGCCGCCATCTCCTGAAAAACCACTTGTTCCGTTACCTGCAAACCTGGTTATAATACCGGTTACAGCATCAATTTTTCTAATATTATATCTATCTACAACATAAACATTGCCTGCTGTATCAACTGCTATACCCTCCACCGATTCTATACCTGCCAACAAAGCGGGGCCATTATCTCCATAATATCCCCCCGGTGAATTAGGATTTCCGGCATAATGAGTTATGATACCGGTTGTATCAATTTTTCTTATCGTTATGCTATTCCCATTTTCATTTACAAAATATAAATTCCCGTATCTATCTATGTCAAATTCCTCGCATTGAATAGTAGATTGCGTTGCGGGAACTCCATTGCCACCTACCCCGCCGCCTGCGTATGTCTGTATTAATGGTTGTGCATTTATACCAAATTGAAAAGCTAAAATGCTTAGAAGGGAGAGCAAAAATTTCATAGAGGTGGTTTTGGCTTTTATAAAATTAAGCCAAATTATTTAATACCAACAAAAAAGGGCCGGTATAAACCGGCCCTTTATATTTTATAACAGAAGAAAAATCTATAGTTGTTCGGTAATTGCTACCTCTTCACCGGTGTATTCAGCAGCCAATTCAGGGTCAACCAAAATACGGCCACAGTATTCGCAAACAATGATTTTTTTGCGTTGGCGAATGTCTAACTGGCGTTGTGGCGGAATGTGGTTAAAGCAACCACCGCACGAATCGCGACGAACAGCAACAACAGCCAAGCCATTGTGTGCGTTAGTGCGTATACGACGGTAAGCGCTAAGCAAACGGTCTTCAATAATAGACTGTGCTTTTTTAGATTCGGAAGTAAACTCTTCCTCCTCTTTGCGTGTTTCAGCAATAATTTCGTCAAGCTCGCTTTTCTTGTGCTCAAGGTCGGCAGTGCGCTCGTCAAAGTTAGCTTTGGCTTCATCAAGAATTGTTTTCTTAATATCGGCTTGGGCTTTGTACTCTTTTATTTTCTTTTCAGATAGTTGAATATCCAACGTTTGGTATTCAACCTCTTTGCTTAATGAATCATACTCGCGGCTGTTGCGAACGCTTTGTTGCTGGCCTTCGTATTTTTTAATCAGCGCCTGAGAATCTTTAATTGCATTTTTGCGGTCGGCAATTTGCTCGTCAAAATCACCAATCTCTTCTTCCAGTTTAAAGATGCGGGTTTCAAGTCCTGCTAGTTCGTCTTCAAGGTCGCGTACCTCAAGTGGCAACTCGCCACGAACAGTTTTAATGCGGTCAATTTGAGAGTCGATGTACTGTAGTTGGAACAAAGCCCTCATTTTATCTTCTACCGTAATGGCCTCGTGCAATTCAACTTTAATAGGCCTCATTACTTTTGGGGCTGCCGGTGCAGGTTTCTCAACTTCTGCTTTTACTTCGGCTGTTTTAGCAGCTTTTTTTGCGGCGGCGGTTTCTTTAGGTGCTTTTACTTCTTTTGTTTCTTTTGTTGTCTTAGACTCTGTTTTCTTCACTGTTATTTGGGTTTTACTAGGGTTATCTACTTGCTTAGTTACGACAGGTTCCTGCTTAGTAGCTATTTGTTTTACTTCTATTTTTTTAGGTTCCGGTTTGGCTTCGGCCTTTTTAGGGGCGGGCTTTACTGTTACTTTTTGAACCGGTTTAACGGCTGCTTTGGCAACAGGTTTTACTTTTGCTGCAACTTTTTTAGCTACCGGTTTTGCCACTACCTTTTTTATAGGCTTAGCTACTTTTTTAGCTATTGGCTTAGCTTTAGCCACCACCTTTTTGGGTGCTGCCTTTACTGGCTTAGCTACTTTTTTGGGTGCCGGTTTGGCTTTTGCCACCACCTTTTTTGGTGCCGGTTTGGCTTTAGCTACTACTTTTTTTGCCGGGGCTGCCTTGGCGGGTGCCTTTTTAACCGGGATAGCCATTTTTTTGGCTATAGGTTTGACAGGAGCCTTTTTAGGCGCAGGTTTAACAGCTGCTTTTTGGGCGGGCTTTGCTGCTACTTTTTTAGCTGCAGGCTTAGCCGCTGCTTTTGCTTTTACAGCCGGCTTGGTTGCCTTTGCTGCTTTTTTGGTTGTGGCCATACGCTACAAATAGTTTATGGGATTAGTACCAACAATAGAAATGCAAACGGTAAAAGTACTAAAATTTTTAATTAATATACCGTGCAGCAATTCTTTAGTAAATTGTTCGCTCTCGTAGTGCCCTATATCGGCTACCACAATGCGGTTATCCGCATCAAAATAATCGTGGTATTTAAAGTCCGACGTTACAAAAACATCGGCCCCAGCCTTTATAGCATCATTTAATAAAAAGCGGCCCGAACCTCCACAAACTGCAACCCTGCTTACCTTGTTGCCCAAGGGTTTGGTATACTTTATACCCCCGCAATTAAAGGTGCTTTTTAATTGGTTTAAAAATACTATTTCATCAACAGGCTGCGGCAAAATGCCAACCATGCCACTGCCTATATTTTGGCTTTTATTTTCTATTGAATAAATATCGTAGGCAACCTCCTCGTACGGGTGGGCCGCCAGCAATGCTGTTAGCACATTACTTTCTAAATACGATGGAAAAACTGTTTCAATGCGGGTTTCAGCCTCAGTATGCCTTTGGCCCTGTTGCCCAACATACGGATTAGTGCCCGCACCTGCTGTAAATGTGCCTGCACCTTCGGTGTTAAAGCTGCAATCGGCATAGTTACCAATAGCACCAGCACCGGCTTCAAATAAAGCATTGCGCACTGCTTCGGCGTTAGTGGTAGGGGCAAAAGTAACCAGCTTTTTTAGCAGGCCTTTTTTGGGTGATAATATTTGTAGGTTTTCCAACCCAAGCATATCGCCTATTTTGCGGTTTACGCCCTGGCTTACATTATCTAAATTGGTGTGTATGGCGTAAATGGCTACATCATTTTTAATAGCCTTAATAATGGTACGCTCTATATAATTGCTGCCTGTAAGGCGTTTTAATCCGCTAAAAATAATGGGGTGGTGTGCAACAACCATGTTGCAACCGTTGGCAATGGCTTCGTCAATAACATCTTCGGTACAGTCAAGAGAAACTAAAATTCCGCTACAAGGCCAACCCGCGCTACCTGTTAAAAGGCCGCTATTATCATAACTTTCCTGAAGGGGCAATGGGGCAAAATCTTCTAAGAAACGGGTTATGATACCTATGGTTGGTTTATCCACTCGTTAATTTACATTTTGTGGCATCTTAACATTTTGGCAGGCTCCTCCACATCCTTTATCACACCCTTTTGCCGTAAAGCTGCGGCTTACTTTGTACCCTATATAGGCCAAAGCTGCCACAAACAATACTATTACCAAAATACCTTGCATGCTATTATACCACAAACTTACTACTTTTTTAGCTATTTAAACACATTTTTGCCGTTATTTTATGGTATGAAATTTAAGTTTAGTTTTTATCTCCCAATTATATTATTATTTACTGCCTGCGGCGGAACCGAACCACCGGTTTCTAAAAATAGCGATACTAAGGGCGAAAGTGTAAAAACGCCTCCTTCATTTAATAAGGTGTATTTAGGTATACTAAACACTGACAGTGTTTTAATGCAACTTGAGGCTAAAGACCGTATACTTAGCGGAAGTTATTTTTATAAAGGCAAAACCGAACTGGTAGTATTGAGTGGCTCGCTGTCTGAAAACGATAGTGTAAGGTTGGAGGGTATAGATGCCGCAAACAAGCAAATGATGCTTTTTAACGGCATTATTAAAGTCAATACTTTTAGTGGAGAATGGAAACAAGATAAGCCTATGGGCCAATTCAGCTTTACTGAAAGTGTGTTGGAATTTACCCCCGAAAAATATGCGGTAATGGATACGCTGGAGTATAAACTAATTAAGGCCGAGAAAAAAGAAAGACCCCTGAAATGTATTTGCAAAACACAATATCCTCAGTTGGATAACCCCGATAATAAAGCCACTATAGCCAAAATAAATTCGGATATAAAAAAGAATTTTATCCCGGTTTTAAGCGATTGTAACGGCTACGAACCCTATGATGGCCAAACAGACGATTATGAAAACGAAGCCATTGGCGAAGTAATATTTAATAACGGTGAAATATTAGGGGTTGAATTGGCAGCCTATGCTACAGGCGGCGCCCACCCAAACCACGGTATTACTACCTATTATTATGATGTAGCTACGGGTAACGCTATAAAACTAATAGACCTTTTTCAGGGTGTGAACTTACAAAAAGTAAAAACGCTTATAGTTGCGCAGTTAAAAAAGCAATACAGAACCAACAACCTAAGCAGTTTAGGCTTTGACGTATCCCTAAGTGGCGACGAAAGTTTTTACGTAACTGCCAAGCCCGATAGCCTGTTTACATTCTATTTTAGCCCCTATGAGATTGCCCCTTATGCTGTGGGCGATATAACAGTAAAATTCAAGTTTAGCGAAGTAAAGTCTCTGTTATCAAACCGTACGGCGTTTAGTAAGGTTATAAAATAGTGGTTGGGTTTTAGGTGCTAGGTTTTAGGAATTAATTAAGCT
>JANOCJ010000415.1:0-1635 GCA_031412115.1 Flavobacteriales bacterium | reverse complement strand
CTCCTTTGAAGCCGATCCGCTTATAAAAATGGCCATGCTGCACCATCAATTCGAGAGCATCCACCCCTTTTATGATGGCAATGGCCGCACCGGGCGCATTCTCAATCTATTGTATCTGGTACAGCAAAACCTGCTTACCCTACCCACTTTATACCTAAGCCGGTACATAATGGCTAACCGACCTGGTTATTACCAAACCCTGCAAGCCGTGCACGACCAAAGCCAATGGGAGCCCTATTTACTCTATATGCTGGTCGGCGTTGAGCAAACCGCCCAACAAAGCGTGCGCTTAATTGAAGGCATAAGAAACGCCATGCAAACTGTAAAAGAAACCATGCAGAGCCAGGCTCCCAAAATATACAGCACTGATCTGGTCAACCTCCTCTTCCGCCACCCTTACACCAAAGTAGAGCATCTGGAGCGGGAGCTAGGCATATCGCGACTAACCGCCTCACGCTACCTAAGCCAGCTAACCACCCTCCATATTGTAGACAAACAGGCCAGGGGCCGCATTAATTACTACATAAACCAACCGCTGGTAAGTCTGTTAAAACCGTAAGGGGTGTTTAAAAATTATTGTTAAAATATTAGCCCTGATTACCTCTTAACAAAACTGCCGCAAAACTCAAATGGCGTAGCCATTTTTCCTCCAGGTAGCCTCGGGATTTATCCCGAGGTTCGCATCAAACGAAACTTTAGTGGCGTAGCCACTTCTCTCTAGGCAATTCCTACCTAATCCGGCAACTTATACCGCACCACATTCAACTGGCGCTTGCTTGCCATGGTATCAACAGACTGCACGGTTGTGTAGAGGTAGTTGTTGAACACGCGGACGGCACCTTGAGCTTCAGCAGAGATAATAAAGGGCAACCCGGCTATTTTAACCGCACCATCAGGCCCGACCCGCATAGCTTGGTATCCATCATATTCGTCTTGCCAAAAGCGCACCACTGTGTAAAACCTGCCTTGATCATCAAAACTGTATAAATCCGTTGGGCTTTGAAAATTAGTGGGTATTTGCTGGCCATATTTACTTGGCATTTTATAAAGGTGGCTTATTTGGCTGTTGCCCTCATCCCAACGAAACACGTGTATATTTTGTGTTCCATCAACATAATTACCGCTTGTTGATGCAATTATAAAAACGCTATTTCCTACAGTGTGGCAGAAGAGGTCTACCTTCTCTGTGACATCGTGTTTAAAAATAGGATGAAAAAGCTGGGCTACAATAAAAGGATCATTGCTGCCTTTTGGACCATCACGCAATGGGTCTGCAATTATTAAATTCCCATCTGTTTGGGCAATAACTGCATACGCCAAAGCGCTCGGCAAGCTAATTGAAGAAACCTGTGAAAAAAGCGACATTGTACTATCAGCATTGTAAATGCGGATGTAATTTCCTGAAGCGTTGCTTCTTCCAAAAAGTACTTTCTCAAACCCTAATCCATAGGATACATTGGATGAAAGGCGATTGCTTAAGCTTGCTACATGGAACCCCCCGCCATAACTTGGATAAGGCCTAATTACAGCGTTTATAAAAGGGCTTTTAACGTAGACGGGTTCAATACTTGTAGCAGTACCCGGTTGTTCCAAACTATAAGGAAAGCCCTGAAGATTTTGCCAAGAATAATGCGC
>JANOCJ010000414.1:0-4835 GCA_031412115.1 Flavobacteriales bacterium | reverse complement strand
GCCATGGACCCCCTACCCAAGCTATGCCTATTACAACCCTTGGAATAACCCATGGAATAACCCGTGGAACAACCCCTGGGGCTACAACAACGGCTATATGAATGGGTACAACAATGGCTACAATAATGGGTATTACAATGGCTATTATGATGGATATAATAATGGATGGGCTTATGGCGGCAACCATTATTTTAATGGCTACGATAATAACAGCTACTCTTATTATGGGCCATATAAACAACCCAGCACATCAGGCAAATACATACCGTTTGATGAAAAAATGCAAACCGCTTTGGCTAATGATGGTGGCTCTCCGCTAAAATTTATCTCGCCCGATAAAATGAGCGCAGCCCAAACCGTTGCCAACCCTGCGCAAATGAATGCTGTGCCTAATAATAGTGCCGGGGTACAAAAAAATGCAATTACTGCAGCACCGGGTGTTAAAGGCTTTACTTATGATAATAGTAACAATGCCGGCCAGGTAAAAGCGGTTGAAACACCAGCTACAACCAAACCTGTAAGTGGCAACGTAAATGTTGTAAACCCAGCGCAAAGCAAACCGGCTACAACCCAGCCTGCGCAAACTAAAACCAGCATTACCGGTAAGCCTATACAGGTGTTTGAGGCAGCCCCTGCCAAAGGCAATGTTAACAGCCCTGCAAATAACGCACCGGCTACAACAGCACCTAGCCAAGGCAAACAGCAGCAGCAAAATTATTCGGCCCCACAACAAAACAACCAGGCACCACAACAAAACTATAGCACCCCGCAGCAGCAAAATACCGAGCCGCAAAGGCCTAATAGGTTCGAGCCACAGCAAAACACTGCTCCGCAGCAAAATTATAGTACCCCACAGCAGCAAAATACCGAGCCGCAACGCCCTACCAAGTATGAGCCGCAACAAAATACTGCGCCACAACAAAATTACAATACCCCAAAGCAGTATAATGCTGAGCCGCAAAGGCCTAATAACTATAACGCACCACAAAGTGCGCCACAACAAAATACTGCCCCACAGCAACGCCCCAATAATAATATGAAGCCGCGTACTGAGAACAGCGAACCACAAAAATCAGTACCATCATATAGCAAACCCAAAAACAGCGGTGGCAGTTATAGTAGTGGCAACACTAACAGTAATCCTAAAAATAGTGGCAACAGTTATAATACAGCCCCTCGTAACAATGGCGGCGGCAGCTACAGTTCACCTAAAAGTACTGGCGGAAGCTACAGCTCGCCCAAAGGTGGTGGCGCCCAACAACAAGGCGGTGGTGGAGGTAAAAGAATGTCGCCACGCTAAAACCATAGATAGATTGTTAACCTTGAGCACATACAATGATTAAGAAGATATTAGCATCGGCAGTTGTACTACTGCCGATTTTTTTATTTGCACAAAACGAAGACGATGCTTTGCGCTATTCCAATTTCAACACCATTGGCACAGCCCGTTCTGCATCAATGGGCGGCGCTATGGGTGCCCTTGGAGCCGATTTTGGCGCTTTGTCAACCAACCCCGCATCCATTGGTTTATATCGCCGTACCGAGATTACCTTTACCCCCAATTTTTATTTAGATAATACCACCAATACCTTTTACAACCGAAAATTTTCAGGAGCACCGCGCCTAAATTTTAATTTCAGCAACATAGGTTTTGTAGTTACATCGCTTAACGAAGATTTGGAAGGCCGCCTGCGTGGCCGCCGACTTAGCACGCGTGAACGTAAACGGGTAAAAGGCTGGATGGCATCATCATTTGCCATTGGGGTAAACAGGCAAATGGGTTTTCAACAAAATTTTGAATTGCGCGGCGTAAATACCCGCAGTAGCATTGCCGATATGTTTGCCGCAAATTCGCAAGGAACCGATATTAACCTTTTAGGCTTAAATGAGTTTTTAGCATGGAGGAATTATTTAACCGATACCATAAATAACGACCCTACACAGTATGTAAGCTACGTACCCAATGCAGGCACAGAGCAACGTTTGGTAAATCGCAACAAAGGGTCAATAAATGAAATTGTGTTTAGCTATGGCGCCAACTATAACCACAAATGGTATTTTGGCGGAACGCTTGGTATACCTCGCATTCGCTATACACAAGAGAGTACGTATTATGAAACTGACCCGCTAGATACTATTTCGGCTGTTGAAAATAACGGAGGGTTCGACTCATTAATTTTTAAGCGTAATGTAGCCGTTAAAGGCTCGGGTATTAATGTTAAAATAGGGGTAATATTCCGCCCGAGCGATAGGGTGCGCCTTGGCCTTGCCATACATAGCCCATCGTACTTACGTATAACTCAAAACTATGAGTTAAGCTTGGCTACCCGTTTTGGCAACAATTATTTTGCGCCGCAAACCTTTGGCGACCAAGTTTCATTTAACCTGCTTACGCCTATGCGTGCCGTTGGTAGCGCTGCCTTTGTATTAGGCAAAAAGGGATTAATTTCGGTAGAGTATGAGTTTATACCCTATACAATGGCACGTATTACTGCGGCTGATATAGATTTTTCAGCCGAAAATGAAGCTATAAAAAATAAATATACCGTTACCGGCAATGCTAAGCTGGGTGCGGAATATAGGGTAAGCGACAAAGTAGCCCTGCGTGGTGGTTTTACGTATTTTGGTAACCCGTTTAAAAACACATTGGTAAACAAGCTTACTGGCTTTAATGTATCTGCCGGTTTAGGTTATAGGGTTGATGGTTTTTTTGCTGACTTTGCTTACGTAGTAGGCTATCGCAGCCAAAAGTATTATCCTTACGATTCTACCTTTACTGACCCCGCCACTACCGTTACCCTAACCAACAACCTGTTGGCTACTATTGGGCTTAGGTTTTAATATTTTTTATAACTTTATACTATGAGCCTTGAAGAGCAAAAAATAGAAGTAGCGCGTTTGGTTTTTGATATTCAAAATGCAAATCTTATTAAAGAGATTAAAGCATTTATTACCCAACGAACGGATGTTGCAGATTTTTGGGATGAATTGCCTTCTGATATTCAAGACCAAGTGGATAAGGCTGCTAAAGATGTGAAAAGCGGAAATTTTTTAACTCATAGCGAAGTGGTTAATAAGCATGCTAAATGGCTAAAGAAATAATTTGGTCAAATGATGCAGAGGAAACTTTTGACCTGATTGTTTCCTATTTGGCAGAAAATTGGTCAGAAAATGTTGCTCACGAATTTTCTGATAAGGTAATTAAAATGATAGGCATTCTGGCCGAAGATAATGTGCGTTTCAGAAAAAGTAAAAAGAGGGATTTTTATGAGGTTTTAATCACAAAACACAATCTACTTATCTATCAGGTAGACGAAAAAAGAATAACCCTACTATTGTTTTTTGATACCCGCCAGCATTCTTCTAAATTAAAATACTAAGGTTTTAAAGCTGCTCTATTACTTGGCGAAAGAAATCCTGAATTTCGGCAACGGGCTGTAGGTTACGCTCTGCAAAGCGCACTATTATCAATTTCTTTTTGGGGTAAACCAAAATATATTGGCCATATAACCCTCCGGCGTAAAATGCGCCATCACTATCGGGCAGCAGCCACCAGTGATACTTTTCGGTGCGCAGGCCGCCCAGTTCCGTATCGGGTGTTAGCGATTGTTTAACCCATTCTTGTGGCACAATTTGTTTGCCATTCCAGTTGCCGTTGTTTAAAAACAGGCGGCCCAGTTTAGCAAAATCAACCGTAGTGCCATTCAGGCAGCAAAACGATTTTATTTGCATGTTACGTTTGCTGTCGGTACTCCACGTAATGGGGTATTCCATGCCGCAGGGCTGCCAAATTTCATCTTGAAGAATTTGGGCAAGGTCTTTTTTATAGGCTCGTTCTAGCAGTATACCTAAGGTTTCAGAGCCTGCATTATCATACAAAAACTGTGTGCCGGGCTTGCGGCGCAAATGCAGGCGTTGGTTATACTGGCGGCGTATGTTGCCGGTAAAATATTGGTGCATTACGCTTCTGAATTTTATGCCCGATGTATGGCGCAACAAATGTTCTATAGTTACATCACCCAGCTTTTTTCTATCCAATTCCGGAAAAAAATCGCAAATGGGTTGTTTTACACTTTTTATATAGCCCTTTTGTATGGCTATGCCCAACATAATATTTAGGAACGATTTGGCTACCGAAAATGAAGTAACGGTAGACAAACTATCGTAGCCATGAAAATAATCTTCGTAAAGGATGCTATCATTGCGGATTATCATAAACGACCGTGTGGCCGATTTGCGGAGGTACTTATCAAGCGTCCACGCTACGGGGTGCAGCGGGTGACTGTTTACATAAATCAATTGCCCTAAGGTATCCGTATCGGCAGCATATTTAAAGTGGAAAGGCTTGCCCGACGGCTGTATTGTTTTGTACGGAAAAACCTTGTACGATTTTATGCGCGGTACATTAACCGCAACAGCCCTATAGGCCTTGCAGCCGGGCAATATTACTAAGCAGAAAAGAAACGAGAGAGAAAAGAGGAACGAAAAAAATCGGGTCATTTTGAATGGAATAGCAACAGTATTTACCCTGCAAAAGTACTCTCGTTTAGCATATTGCTAACAGTATTAAAAAATTTTATCAGAAATTAATAATCCCCCAGTTCCATAAAGCTGCTGCCTCCACAATCGTCGGTAATAGTGCCTTTTAACAGGTAGTAGCCGGGCTTGTTTTTGTTTTTATACATAGTTAAAGTCCCCCAACCTTTGCACCAGCGCAAATCGTTTGGTAAGCCATCGGCACGGGTGTTATACTCATCCTTTATATATACGGTAAAATCGCTCGGGTTAACTGTCCCACTTACCTTGGTAATACAGGTGTAGAATACACCATCTAA